>NZ_JANKBY010000219.1:0-6088 GCF_024621905.1 Terrisporobacter muris | reverse complement strand
AATAGCTTTTTTTATAGCTGCTTTAGCTAAAATTTCAGTTGGATCAATATAATTCCCTGATAAATTTAATAGTTCAAATGCAATAGGCAATTCCGTACACCCTAAAATAACATACTCAACATCTTTATGGCGTAAATCAGATAAAACCTTTTGAATTTTTTTCATATCAAATTCTTTTTTACCTTTTTTTATTCCATAAATTAAATCCATTATAATATTTTGATTTTCATCACTTGGCTTAATAACATCAATATTGTAATTTTTAAAAATATTATCATATATTTTTGCATTTATAGTTCCTGTAGTCGATAGTAAGCCAACCTTTTTAATATTTTTATTATTAATATAGTTTGCAGTCTCTTCAATCATATTTATAAAAGGTATAGAAACATTGTTAATTATATCATTGTAAAAGTAATGAGCTGTGTTACAAGGCATAATTAAAAAGTCTGCTCCCATATTTTTTAGTCTTTTAGCTGATTTAACCAGTTCGTCTATAGGATTCTCACCATCTCCAAGTATATAGCTAGTTCTATCTGGTATGTACGTATTGTTATCAATCAAAATATGAATATGGTCATTGTCACATTTTGCATCTGTTAAATTTACTATCTTTCCAAATAAATCCACTGTTGCAAGGGGACCCATTCCCCCAATAATACCAACCGTCTTCATTTTGCACCTCTTTATTTTTCAATTTATATAATCATAAATTATATTTATAAGTATTTTATTTGTAGATATATATTTTTTATAAATAATCAGTTAAGCTTTTTCTTTCGTTATTATCTCTACCTACCGTAGTTTTTGCATGTAACATAGAGCTTACAACAGATTCTTCTACAGATTCAACAACTGCCCTAAACACAAAATCTATTTTATTTTCATGTATCATTTTTATGTTCATCACGTCAGATTCTTCATAATGTTTTACTTTATTAGCTGTAGTAAAAGATATGGCTATATCTCCACTTCCATTTCCTAAGTAAGAACCTGTTCTACCAAGGCCTATGGCAGCTCTTTTAGAAATTCTCTTAAGTTGTCTTTCGCTAAGAGGTATATTCGTACCTATTATAATTATTATTGAACCTTTTTCCATTTCAAACTTGTCTAACTTATCTATTTCCTCACCAAGTTTTCTACCATCCAGTATGAAATCTGGCTTCAGTCCAAAGTTAGAAAGTACTAAAGTTCCTAAAACATATTCTTTCCCATCCAGTTCAACAACTCTTGAAGAAGATCCAATACCGCCCTTTAATTGAAAACAACTCATTCCTGTTCCTGCACCTACTGAACCTTCTTCAAAATCCTCTTTTGCATTTTCTATGGCTTCAAAAACATGATCTTCTTTTACATGAAGTCCTCTTATATCGTTTAAAAATCCATCATTACATTCAACTACTACTGAATTAACAGTTCCTGTGGTTTTTCCTATATCATCATTCTGTTCTAACATATATTTTACTAATCCAGTTGCTGCTGTACCAACACTTAAAGTATTTGTCATTATTATTGGTGTTTCTATTGTCCCTAATTCATCTATTTGTACCAGTCCTAAACTTTTTCCAAATCCATTTATTACGCTGGAAGATGCCATTACCTTTTCTTTAAACATATTTCCGCCATGTGGAAGTATTGCTGTTACTCCTGTTTTTATTTCCCCATGATTTAATGTAACATGACCTACCTTAACACCAGGAACGTCTGTTATAAGATTTTTTTGCCCTTTTTTTATTCTTCCTAAGTTTATATCTGAATCAAAATTTATTCCCATGATTACCTCCTAATAAAATTATCTATTTTACGCTATTATGCCTTCACTATCTTCTAATCCTAATTCTTTTACATACTCTTCGTATTCTTCATCAGTTAATCTTCTTACACCGATTCCAGTAATAGCAATAACCACGCCTATTAGTACAACAGCATAGTTTACTATTGCCCAAGGAGCATAAGCTGCTGCCATTACCCCTAGTGTACTTTGCATATAAATACCATTTGAACTCCATGGAAGAATTGCTAAGAAAGTAGTTCCTATATCTTCACAAATTCTTGAAAGATTGGCTGGATGTAATCTTCTTTTTACAAATTCCCCTCTAAACATTTCTCCTGTAACAACTAAAGTAACATTAACACTTCCTGTCGATACACCTAATATCATGGCAACTATTGAACTTGCAAACATTAGTCCACGCTCAGACTTAACGCTTTTTAATATACTTGTTAATAGTATTTCCAAGAACTTAGTTACATTCATAACTCCAGCAAATGCCATTGCAATAAATCCAAGAATTGCTGTTGGTCCCATTGCGTTTATACCACCACGATTAAGTAGTTGTATAATTTCAGGAAGTACTTCTCCTTCGTATCCCAACATAGTTACGTCAAACCCTTTTATTATTGCTGTACATGCATCTGCAAAATCTAAACCTTGTATTAAAGATCCCATTACCATAGATACTAAAGTTGCTATAACTAAAACTGGTATTGTTGGCCACTTTTTAACCGCACCAAATACTATTAATGATGGTGGTAATAAAAGTAGTATATTAAAATTATACATCTCTTTTAATTGACTTGATAATAGCACTATACTTTCTGGTGTTGTAAATTCTGTAGTCATACTAGTCCCTGCAAAGAAGTACACTCCTATAGCTATTATAGCTGCTGGTACTGTTGTCCATAGCATTTGTCTAACATGATCATAAACACTGCACCCTACTATTGTAGCTGTTAAATTTGTTGTATCTGATAATGGAGAGTTCTTATCTCCAAACATTGCTCCACCTACAACTGCACCTGCAACTACTGGAAGTGACACTCCAAGAGCTGATGCTATACCTATCATCGCAACTCCAACAGTGCCTGCAGATGCCCAAGAGCTACCTGTTACTGTTGAAACTAATGCTACAATTATAAAAGCTGTTGGTGCTAAAAACTTTGGACTTATTAACTCCATTCCATAATATATAATCATAGGTACTATTCCAGAGAATATCATAGCTGCTATCAGACCACCCACACATAACATTGTAAGTATAGCTGGCATTGATGCTGCAATTCTATCCATCATACCCACTTGGATTTCATCCCATGAATACCCAAGCCCATAAGCAATAGCTGCTGAAAATGCAACTGATATCAATAATATTGCTTCCATTCTTATACTAAAAATTGTATTACCTAATATTAATGCTACTATAACAAATAAAATTGGCAACGACGCCACAAACAAGTTGGCTTTTTTCTTTTCTCTCATTCTTTATCCTCCTAAAAATTTTAATTAAAATAAATCTATTTGTTGATATTATTTTTCTCATATTTCTTTTATTAAGCAATTGTCGTGCCAAGTTTTATTATTTTCAAATAGTTTTTTATATAATGTGTTTTTCCCAATAAACCTTATATATTTTATTATTTTTCTGAAAAGTTTTTATTTTTGAAATTCTTATTTTACAATCATTTACAAATTTTCACTTTAATTTTATAATGGGTTATTATAATCATCCATTAAACACATTTTCAACCATTATAAAAGGAGATTTCCACATGAAAAAATCATTAATAATAGTTACAGGATCAGAATCTACTAGGGATTCTTTACATGCTCAATTGAATGAATATATTCCCCAAGAAATTGAGATTACTTCTTATTCTTTGGAACTTATAAATATAAATCATCTTGAATGCGATATTCTTTTAGTTTCAAGTAATGATGCTCTAGCTCATCTAAAAAGTAAAAATATTACTTACAATTCAGAGCATCTAATTATAGCTAAAAGAACTATAAACTTTGATAATATAGATTTAATTGTTCCCATACCATCAAACACGGATGTGCTTCTTGTAAACGATACAGAGTCTTCTACTCACGAAGCTATAGAGATATTAAAAAACCTTGGTATTGATTATCTAAACTACATCCCTTATTACCCTGGCTTGAATGGTGTTTTTGATAAGGTTAGCATTGCTATAACCATAGGAGAGCTGGATAAAGTTCCGTCTTTTGTTGATAAGATTTATAATCTAGGCACAAGAATTATAGATTTTCAGACTATTGCTGAAGTATTAAACTGTGCTGGAATACTTATCTCCAATGCAGAAAGCTTCTCCAATAAATACTTACAAAAAATTATAAATGTGGCAAAAAGGCTTACCATCTCATCAAATGAAAATGCAAAACTTGTTAAACATCTAGGGATTGCCTTAGACGGTATTAATGAGGGAATTTTAGTTATTAATTCTTCTGATAAAAATATTTCCGTTTTGAATGGTAATTTAAGAAACATACTTGGATTAAATCATTCTAATTTTGTTAATAAAAATATTTATTCTATTATAACTAACAAAGAAATTTTAGACTTTATCTTTTGTGACTTTGAAGAAGATGAGAAAATAGTAAATATAAATAATAATGAAATTCTTCTGAGTAAGTTTTATGAATTTCAAAATGATTCCATTGTAGTTACTTTTAAGAGTATAAAAGAAACTATACTTGCCAATGAAAAAATGATTAAAGAACTTAGAAAGAAAGGTTTTTATGCAAAATACAATTTTGATGATATTGTAGGTGAGTCACAAGAAATCACTAAAGTAAAAAATACCTTAAAAAAACTTAGTCATAGTAATCTTACTATCCTTCTAGATGGTGAAAGTGGTTCCGGAAAAGAACTCTTTGCAAGTGCTATCCATAATGAATCTGATAGAAAAAATGGTCCATTTTTAGCAATTAACTTTAGTTCTTTAAATGATGAGCTAATTGAAAGTGAGCTTTTTGGATATGAAGAAGGATCATTTACTGGTGCTAGAAAAGGTGGAAAAGAGGGATTCTTTGAGTTGGCAAAAGGTGGCACAATCTTTCTTGATGAAATAGGGGATATATCTCTAAAGATGCAATCAAGGCTTCTTAGAGTTCTTCAAGAAAAAGAAATCATAAAAATTGGAGGTCATGAAATTAAGCCTATTGATGTTAGAATTATTGCCGCTACAAATAAAAATTTATTTGAAATGGTACAGAAAAATGAATTTAGAAAAGACTTATTTTATCGATTAAAAATGGGATATGTTAAGATTCCTCCTTTAAGGGATAGAAAATCTGATTTGCCTCTTCTTATTCACACTTTTGTAAATAAAGAATCTAACTATACTTATAGTATTACCCCCGAAGCAATAAGAGAACTATGCAAATATAACTGGCATGGAAATATCAGAGAACTTCAAAATACTATTAGCTATATGATTGCTATGTCTAATAATAATATATTAACATCAGATGATGTCCCTGAACGAGACTTTTTCCAGGGTGACTTCCAAGATGATTTGGATTGTACTTATGACTTTTTTATGAATAAAAGTCATAATCCTATTGATAATATACAAAGTGAAATGCTAATTACTATTTATAAGTACAACCTAAATAGAAATATCATTGGAAGAAAAATTCTTTTAGAGTCTTTAGGTTATAAGTACAATTTAAGTGAATATTCCATTAGAAAAAACCTTTCTTATCTAGAAAATTTAGGTTACATATCTTTATCTAAAGGTAAAATAGGAATAGTTTTAACTGAGTTAGGAAAAAATTATATTAAATTGTCGAAATAGCATTTTTTTGATAATATTATAATTAGATTAATAATGAAATATAATTATAAAGTAAATTTGGGGGTAATATTTGAGTATGGATAGCATAATGGGGGATAAACTAATAGTTCAAAAAGAAAAGAATCTTTTTATAAAAATAATCAGTGGTATTGTAATTCTATCTGTAATACTTATCGCTAGAATTTTCATTAAATTAAGCTTAGTGAATAATGATATGGAATTAATCATAGTCTTTATGGAGACTTTTGGACTTATTTTTTCAATACTAGCTTGTACTAGTTTTGTAATTTCCTACAAAAGAATAAAAAATGATAGTATATTTATTATTTCTTTAATGTATTTAACGCTCACTATTAGTGTAGCATTTCAATATATGAACTATTTTAATACATTTTATAATAAATTTGAAGATTATAATTATGATACTATTACCTCTTGGGTACTTAAATCTTTTTTAATTATAATAGCTTTATTACCAGAAAATAAG
>NZ_JANKBY010000218.1:0-6179 GCF_024621905.1 Terrisporobacter muris | reverse complement strand
TCAATAAAAATACATCAATATAGTTACAACAAATCTCAATATATTTCATATAAAGAAAATGTTTTCCTTGTTATAATTTTAATATGACAAATAACAACAAAATATTAATATATAGGGGGAACGAAATAATGAGAATGTACGATATTATATCTAAAAAAAGAGACAAAGAAGAATTAAGTAAAGAAGAAATAGAGTTTTTTATAGAAAAGTATACAAATGGTGAAATACCAGATTATCAAACATCTGCATTATTAATGGCAATATATATAAATGGATTTACAAAAGAAGAAACAGCAAATTTAACTATGGCAATGGTTAATTCAGGAGATGTAGTTGATTTAAGTATGATAGATGGAATAAAACTTGATAAACATAGTACTGGTGGAGTTGGAGATAAAACATCTTTAATTTTAGTACCTATGGTTGCAGCAGCAGGAGGGAAAGTTGCAAAACTATCAGGAAGAGGTCTTGGACATACTGGTGGAACATTAGATAAATTAGAATCAATACCAGGTTTTGATATATCTGTTGAAGAAGATAAATTTAAAGAAATGGTACAAAATGCAGGACTTGTTATAGCAGGTCAAACACAAAATCTAGTACCAGCAGATAAAAAAATATATGCACTTAGAGATGTAACTGCAACAGTTGACAGTATACCTTTAATAGCTGCAAGTATTATGAGTAAAAAAATAGCTTCAGGATCTGATGCCATATTACTAGATGTTAAGTATGGTGAAGGCGCATTTATGAAAACTGCTGAAAAAGCTGAAGAGTTAGCAAAAGCTATGGTTAATATAGGAAAAAGCTTAGGTAGAAATACTTCTGCTGCAATAACTTTAAATGGAGAGCCTTTAGGATATGCAATAGGAAATGCTCTTGAATTAAAAGAAGTTATAGAAATATTAAAAGGAAAAGGACCAGAGGATTTAAGAGAGTTAGTTCTTCAATTAGGATCAAGAATGTTAATGCTTGGTAAAATAGTTGAAACTATGGAAGAAGGAAGAGAAAAATTAGAAAAATGCTTACAAGATGGAAGTGCATTAGCTAAATTAAGAGAATTAGCAGTACTTCAAGGTGGAGATGCATCAGTAATAGACAATCCTGAATTATTTACAATAGCGCCTTTAACTCATGAAGTTAAAGCGACTAAAGAAGGATATGTATACGCATTAAATGCTGAGAAAGTAGGAATATCTTCTTTATTAACAGGAGCTGGAAGACATACTAAAGAGGATGATTTAGATTATGGTGCAGGAATAATATTAGAAAAGAAAATGGGAGCCTACGTTAAAGTGGGAGATGTATTAGCAACTCTTTACTCATCAGATGAAGCTAAGTTTGAAAAAGCTGAAGAAGAGTTATTAAGTGCATACGTAATAGCTGAGCAAAAGGCAGAAAAAGCTCCGATAATTCACAAAATGATATAACTTTAATTTTATAATAATTAATAGGAGAGAGAGAATGGATAATAAAACTATTTTAAAAACAGTAGATCACACTTTATTAAAACAAACATCAACTTGGGAAGATATAAAAATAATATGTGATGATGCTATGAAATACGAAGTAGCATCAGTATGTATACCACCTTCTTTTGTAAAAAAAGCAAAGGAATATGTTGGTGATAAAATGCAAGTTTGCACAGTGATAGGTTTCCCAAACGGATACAATACAACTGCAGTAAAAGTATATGAAACAAAAGATGCCATATCTAATGGTGCAGATGAAATCGACATGGTAATAAACCTTGGGATGCTTAAAGAAAATAGATTGGTTGAAATAGAAGAAGAAATAAAAGCAATAAAAGAAGCTTGTGGAGAAAAAATATTAAAAGTAATAATAGAAACTTGTCTTTTAACTGAAGAAGAAAAAATAGCTATGTGCAAATGTGTGACAAATGCAAAAGCAGATTATATAAAAACTTCAACTGGATTTAGTAGTGGTGGAGCAACAGTAGAGGATTTAAAATTATTTTCACAAAATATAGGTGAAGATATACTTATAAAAGCTGCCGGAGGAATTTCTGATTTAGAAACGGCTTCTCAGTTTATAGAAATAGGTGCTACAAGACTAGGAACAAGTAGAATAATAAAACTAATAAATAATGAAGAGTGTTCGGGGTATTAATATGAAAAAATTTAACAGAGTATTTTTAATAGTGTTAGACTCTGTGGGTATAGGTGCTTTGAATGATGCAAAAGAGTATGGGGACGAAGGAGCCAATACTCTTTGCAACATAGCTAAAGCTACAGGAGGATTAAATCTTCCTAACCTACAAAAAATGGGTCTTGGAAATATAGAAAATATAGAAGGTGTAAAACCTGTATTAAATCAAATAGCATATAGTACAAAATGTGGTGAGTTATCAAAAGGAAAAGATACAATAACAGGACATTGGGAAATGGCAGGAATACTTATAAAAGAACCATTTAAAGTATTTACAGATACAGGATTTCCTAAGGAGTTAATAAATGAACTAGAAGAAAAAAGTGGTCATAAGTTTATAGGGAATATTTCTGCATCAGGAACAGAAATAATAAAAAATTTAGGTGAAGAACATATAAAAAGTAAAGCATTAATTTTATATACTTCAGCAGATAGTGTATTACAAATTGCAGCTAATGAGGAAACAATACCATTAGAAGAACTTTACAGGGTTTGTGAAATAGCAAGAAAAATTACTTTAAAAGAAGAATATAAAGTTGGAAGAATTATAGCTAGACCTTTTGTAGGAACAAATAAAGAAAACTTTAAACGTACTTCAAATAGAAAAGATTATGCACTAAAACCACCTAAACATACAGTATTAGATGCTCTTAAAGAAAAGAATCTAGATGTGGTTGGAATAGGAAAAATAGGTGATATTTATTCATATCAAGGTATAACTAAAAGTATAAAAAGTAAAAGCAATGAAGATGGAATGGATGCACTTATAAATATATCAAAAGAAAATTTATACAAGGGATTAGTATTTTTAAACTTAGTAGATTTTGATGCACTGTTCGGTCATAGAAGAGATGTTGTAGGTTATAGAAATGCATTGGAATCTTTTGATAATAAACTGGAAGAATTAATACAACACATGAATGATGATGATCTATTAATTATTACAGCAGACCATGGAAATGATCCTACATTTAAAGGCACTGATCATACAAGAGAATACGTACCAGTTATAATTTATAATAAAAATTTAGAAAATCCTAGCAAACTTAATGAATTAAAGTCTATGTCAGATATTGGGATAACAATCCTGGATAATTTTGATAATGATAACAAAGAGTATGATTTTGAAATAGGGAAATCATTCTTAGAATTAATAAAATAAAAATAATGGGAGAATAATATGAAAATATTAATAAATATTTTAGGAATAATAATAGTAATATCAGGACTATACTTATTTTCTTCTAATAAGAAAGATATAGATAAAAAAATGATAGTAAAAGCTTTGGTATTACAGTTTATATTAACATTTTTACTTGTGAAATTTCCTTTGGGAAGAATAGCTCTACAAAAAGTATCTGATGTGGTTACTAATGTGTTAAGTTATGGAGCAGAAGGTTTAAGCTTTGTATTTGGATCATTATCTGATTCTACTGCATCTACGGGAATGATATTTGCAATATCAGTTCTTGGCAATATTGTATTTATATCTGCATTAGTGGCAGCTCTATACTACTTAGGTGTTATAGGATTTGTTGTAAAAGGTATAGGTGGAGTAATAGGAAAAGTGCTTGGGACTAGCAAAGTAGAAAGTTTCGTTGCTGTTGCCAATATGTTTCTTGGACAGACTGAGTCACCAATACTTGTCTCTAAATACTTACCAGGTATGACTGAAAGTGAAATAATGCTTGTTTTAATATCTGGTATGGGAAGTATGTCAGCAACTGTTCTTATGGGGTATGCTGGAATGGGTATACCGATGGAATACTTATTAATAGGAGGTGCTCTAGTACCTTTAGGAAGTATAATAGTTTCTAAAATAATTTTACCAGAGGTAAAAACTAAAGAAGTATCAAAAACTAAAGAAGAAGTTACATATAGTAATGGAGATTTTATTGAAGTTGAAATAGCAGAACCAATAGCTACTGAAATAGCTTGTGATGAAGTGAAAATAGATAATAAAGGTGACAATGCAAACTTAATATCAGCCATAGCTCAAGGTGCAAACGATGGTCTTAACATGGCTCTTGGAATAGGAGCATCGCTTATTGCTATAATATCTTTAGTTGCTTTAGTTAATGGTGTATTAGGAGTTGTAGGACTTTCTTTAGAAAAAATATTATCTTATGTATTTTCACCTATGGGATTTTTAATGGGATTAGATAAAGGAGATATTTTAACTGCATCTCAATTACTTGGAAGCAAATTAGTATTAAATGAATTTGTTGCTTTTGGACAACTGGGAGAAATAATACAAGGATTAGATTATAGAACAGGACTTATGATGGCTATATCATTATGTGGATTTGCTAATATATCTTCAATGGGTATATGCATATCAGGTATATCAGTATTTTGCCCAGAAAAAAGAAATCAACTTGCAAAACTTGCATTCAGAGGAATGATGGGGGGGTTTATAGTAAGTTTATTAAGTGCATTAATAGTAGGTTTAATAGTTGCTATATAATTTAATAGAAATAAATTTTCAATATTAAGTAAATTGAAACATAATATAAAAATTGGTAAAATAGATTTATAAAATAAAATAATTATTAATTAATGTAGACATATGAGGTGAAATCATGAAAAATTTATACGAGAGAATACAAGAATCAGCAGATTATATAAAATCAAAAACAGATCTTACTCCGTCAATAGGATTGATATTAGGATCAGGCCTTGGTATATTAGCAGATGAAATAGAAAATCCTATAAAAATCAAATATGACCATATACCAAACTTTCCTGTATCAACAGTGGAAGGTCATGAAGGACAATTAGTTATAGGTAACTTACAAGGAAAAACAGTTGTAGCAATGCAGGGAAGATTCCATTACTATGAGGGATACTCAATGGAAATGATAACTTTCCCAGTTAGAGTTATGAAAGCATTAGGTGTAGAAACTATATTCGTAACAAATGCAGCAGGTGGAGCAAATGTTGACTTTAAACCAGGAGATTTAATGATAATAACAGATCATATTAATTTATCTGGAAATAATCCTTTAATAGGTGCTAATGATAATAGAATAGGAACTAGATTCCCTGATATGTCATCAGCATATACTAAAGAGTACATAGAACTTGCAAAAAAATGTGCAGAGAAATTAAATATAAAAGTTCAAGAAGGTGTTTATGCATTCTTCTCAGGTCCAACTTATGAAACTCCTGCAGAAGTAAGAATGGCAAGAATATTAGGTGCAGATGCTGTTGGTATGTCAACTGTTCCAGAAGTTATAGTTGCATCACATAGCAAACTTAAAGTTGTGGGAATTTCTTGTATAACTAATATGGCAGCAGGAATACTTGACCAACCTTTAAATCATGAAGAAGTTATAGAAACTACTCAAAAAGTAAAAGAAGAATTTTTATCATTAGTTAAAACTATTGTTAAAGAATTATAAATAAAAAATAGGTATACAGTTATGTATACCTATTTTTTATTTATAATTCTTGGCTATGGTGTACGTTTTTAAATAAAGTATTTGTAAGATAACTAAAGTGAAGCGATATATTTTATAATCTGTTCATAAAATATAGAAAGTACTTATTTATAGGGAAAAAGTATGAAAGTTATATCTATAATAAATTATAAAGGTGGAGTAGTAAAAACAACTATATATATCTAATTTAGAAGCAGGTTTAGTTGATAGAGGTTATAAAGTACTAGCTATAGACCTAGACCCACAGTCAAATATTACATTTTCATTTATGGAATTAGATAAGTTTCGAAATAACTATGAAGAAAAAAGACTATTAGAAATTGGTTTAGAGAAATAGAAATAGCAAACTTAGGTCAACTAATTGTAGATTGTGAAGATATAAAAGATAAAAAATTAAATTTAATATGCTCTCATATAGGATTAATAGATACAGATTTTAAATTAGTATAAAATATGAATTCTTTAATAAGTTGGGGTGAAAAAGATAAATATATTAAGATACATGATATTTTAAAAAAAGGAATAAAGCAGTTAAATGGATATTATGTAGCACTTTGTATCAGTGAT
>NZ_JANKBY010000217.1:0-6198 GCF_024621905.1 Terrisporobacter muris | reverse complement strand
CAAAAATATATTAATTATATGATGTCATGTGAAAGAGAAGTTGATATTATAAACTTATTTAAAAGTATAGTTACGGAGAGTGTATATGAGTATTAGAAATATAGTAAGTAATGATTGTATAAATTTAGATATAAAATCGATGACAAAAAAAGAAATATTAGAAGATATGATAGAAATGCTATACACAAAAGGTGTTGTTAGCGACAAAAATAAATTTTATGAGGATGTATGTCTTAGAGAAAATGAAGGTTCTACTGCAATAGGGAACTATATAGCAATACCGCATGGAAACTCTACTTATGTCACAAAGTTGTCTATAGCAATAGGTAGAACTAATTCAGATGTTTATTGGGAAGATGAATATAATTTTCCGGTGAGATTTATTATTCTTTTTGCAATTCCTAATACTGAAGATTCAAAAGATGAACTGCGTATAATGGCAAAAATATGTAGAAAATTAGGAAATGATGATTTATGCAAAGGATTGTTAGAATCAAAAAATTATAAAGAGGTAGTTGAAATACTTTCTTAATTTATATGATAAATAAATGTGAATAGAGAAATTAAAAATAACCCGTGGTTAGATCTGAGGTAATGTAAAATAGTTTGAGATTATAATGAAAATAAATACTCCTTTATGGCAATGATCAAAATATAAAGTCAATGCCGAAAAGGAGTATTTTTTATTAAGTATATATTTATTTTCTTACAGCAAATATAGCTGTCCTAGCGTTGTCATATTCATAACTACAAGTTGATAAAGTTATTATTTGATCCTTTGAACTTACAATGTCTCTACTATGCATAGATTTGCTTAATATTTTATTTAAAAATTTATTAAAATCTTCTTCATCAGTGAAACCAACATCATTATATCCGAAATCTGCATCATAAACACCTATGGCAAAGATTTCATACTCGTAGGTATCATCATCTGTTTTGAGAGTTATTATTTTATTGTTTTCAAAGAATTCCTTATCTTTAAATTTTTCCATCTGTCCAAACATGGTTGAATTTCTCATATGATGACCATAGATAACATTGTTAGAATCTGTCTTAAAATCATTTCTATAGTCTAGAAATATTGAGCCAGCGGGTAAGTAGTTTTTGTTAAAATCATGATTTAGGTAAAAATCATTGTCGCTACCTTGAACTACAGGATAATCAATATTGGTACCTTCCACATTGAGCCAAAATTTATAATCAGAGTTTATTGATAATAAACTTTTTGTAATATCGTTCATATCTTTTGAATTTTCTTTTCTATCTCTAAGTTGAGAATAAACATTGTCAGCCTTTTTATAATCTCTTAAAGTGGTATAAATTTTGTAGCCAGATATACATATTGCGACTATACAAATTAGTGTTAATAAATTAAGAAAGAATTTTTTCATTACACCTCCCCTTTCATATATAATTTTATACATTATTTTACTAAAAATAAACACAAATTAATTAAAATTGAATGGTATCTGTAATTATTATAAAAAACAATAATAAACTTAAAGTGAGAAATTATTTAAATTAATACAAAGGAGTAAAAAATGAATAATAGTTTTAATAATAATACTGAATTAAATAATAATGAAAACTCTTACACCATGATAAAGATTATAATTTTACTAATTGGATTACAGATAAGTAGAATTATATTAAAACAAGGTGCATTTTTATTTTTATCATACAATAAATTTAATGACACATTTATATCCATGAGTATAATGTTTTTCCTTACAATATTTATAATATATAAATCTAAAAAAGAAAATGTTTCGTTAAATATATTTTCTTATATGGAGAATAAAGAATCTAAAATTTATTATCTTATTGTGACTAGTGCCTTAGTACTTTTAATTTTTACCTCGCCTTCTTTTTCATCAAAGCCATCTATTGAAACTATTTTACCTTTGCTTTATACAACTGTAATGACACCTATATATGAAGAGACTATATTCAGATCTTACATCTGGAAGGTTTTGGAAAAAGAAAACATGGATGAAGCAAAAGTATATTTTTTAACTACAATATTGTTTTCTATTTATCATATTGGATATATAGATACAATTATTATGACAAGTGGATTTAATCATATGGCATTAATGCTTCTTATTAAATGCTCATTAATGTTGAGTTATGGTCTTTTCATAGGCTTTTTTAGATATAAAATAAAAAACTTATATTCTTGCATATTAGTTCATAGCTTTATAAACATATTTTTAAGATGAAAATATTTATAAATTATGGATTCTAAATAGTAATTAAGTACTATAATTAAAATAAGAAAACTAATTACTATGCAATGGAGGGGCAAGATGAAAAATATTTTTAGAGAACTTAATATAAAAGAAGATTTTTCAGAAGAGGAAGTCAAGGAATCTTATTTCAATTTGATAAAAAAATATTATGATGAGTTAAATATAGATGACTCAGTTTTCTTCCTTGCACAAAAAAGAATAGATAGAGTTAATGAAGCATTTGAAATTATTTCATCCATAAAAGACTTTGATTATTTAGAAAGTAAATATGATGTGCTGTATACAATATGTGAAGAATATAAAAAGAAGAAAAATTACAAAAAGGCTTTGTTAATATCCGATGAGCTTATTGATTTTATACCAATTTTTCCAGATAGTTACTTATTAAAAGCTGATATATTAGTAGAACTAAATGAACATGAAGAAGCTATTAGATATTTTGAAATTGCGGAAGAAATGGAAGAGGAGGTTAAGAAAGATCAATATATACAATATCTTAAAGCACAAAGCCAGATAGAAGTTAAAAAATATGAAGATGCTATTAAAACGTTAACGAATATTACCAAATTGTATGGAGACAATCCTTTTTTCTTTTTTGATATGGCATGTTGTTATGAAGAATTAGGTAATGAAAAAATGTATAAATATTATTGTGCTAAGAGGGATAAATATTGGAAAGATCATGGAAATGATTAAGAGGGTATAATCCCTCTTTAATTATGTAAAGAAATAAATTTGTATTTATGATATTATTAATAATAAATGACAAATTTAGGGGGACAAAGATGAAATACAAATTATGTTTATTTGATTTTGATTATACTTTGGCGGATACAACGAAGCCCATAGTAGAGTGTTTTAGGCATACTTTTGAAACAATGAATTTGGATGGATTTGATAGGGAAAGGGTTATTAAGACTATAGGGTTGACTTTGGATGATGCCTTTCTAGAATTAACTGGAATAAATGATAAAGAGAAGGTTAAAGAGCTTATAGCAATTTATAGGGTTAAATCAGAGGAGACTACAATTCAAAATACTGTTTTATTTGAAGATACTATAGAAACATTAAAAGCTCTTAAGGATAATGGAGTAAAGATTGGGATAGTATCTAGTAGAATGGGAGCTAGAATAGATAAAATACTAGAACATTTAAATTGTAGAAGATATGTCGACCATATAATAGGTTATGAAAATGTATTAACTCATAAGCCTAATCCAGAAGGTTTAATTAAAGCCTTAGATTATTTTAATTGCAAAAAAGAAGAAGTATTATATGTGGGAGATAGCTATATAGATGCTAAGGCAGCCGAAAATGGGCAAATAGATTTTGTTGGAGTCACTACAGGAACTACAACACAAAAGGATTTTGAAGAATATAATAATATTAAGATAGTAAATAATTTATCATCTATACTAGATGTTATGTAGTAAATATTATTTATTATTTTAATATTCATTTATAAAAGTGGGGGATACTTATGAAAGATAAATTTGTAATCACTATTAGTAGAGAATATGGTAGTGGTGGAGGAGAAATAGGAAGAAGGTTAGCTACACATTTTGATATACCATGTTATGATAAGGAATTACTAACTATGGTGGCTAAAGAAAGTGGATATTGTAAGGAATATTTTGAAAAGTATGATGAGAAACCATTAAAGGTTTTAAGTTATTTTGGATTTGATACTTGCTCAAGTACTCTACCTATTAATCACCAATTATTTTTAAAACAATTTAATTTGATACAAAAACTTGCCAGTGAAAACTCATGCATATTTGTTGGAAGGGCATCAGATTATGTATTAAAAGAATTTGATAATGTAATTAATGTATTTATTCATGGAGATTTTGAATTTAGAAGAAAAAGAGCGATAATTGAACATAATGTAAAAGAAGAAATAAGTGCTTCTGTTGTGAAAAAAATAGATAAAGAAAGAGCATCTTATTATAAATACTATACAGATTCATACTGGGGAGATGCAAAGAATTATCACATATGCTTAGATACCAGCTTTATGGGAATTGATGAAGCTATAAGAATAATAATAGACTTTATTGAAAAAGGATACAAATAATAAATTTATATTTTTCTTGAAAAATATATTACTATGTATAAAGAATAGATTTTTATAAAATGGTAATTTATTACAACGTTAAAAGACAATTAAAGTATAATAGACTGTAGAGTGCAGATTTTTAACAATAAATTATAAGGAGATAAAAAATGATTTCAACTGTAACTTTGAATGTATCTATTGATAAAGCATATAAAATAAAAGGTTCTGTAGAGTCTGGGAAAGTAATTAGAGTATTAGAGTGTAATAATACTGCAGGTGGAAAGGGCTTAAATGTTTCGAGGGTAATTTCTATTTGTGGAGAAGAAGTTTTAGCCACAGGATTTGTAGGTGGTCATTGTGGAGCATTAGTTGAAGAATTATTGGAAAATGATAACATAAAAAATCAATTTACACATGTAAATAGTGAGACAAGAAGTTGTATTAATATATTAGATGAGAATAATATATCGACAGAATTTTTAGAAAAAGGATCTTATGTTAATAAGAATGAGATAGATAAATTTATAGAGGACTTTAATAAAATAATAGATAATAGTAATATTATTACTATTTCAGGAAGTGTACCTCAAGGTGTGCCAACTGATATTTATGCCACTTTAATAAAAATGATAAAAGCTAAAAATAAAAAAGTTATTTTAGATGCATCGGGTGATTTATTAAAAGAGGGTATAAAAGCTTTACCAACGATGATAAAACCTAATAGTGAGGAAATGGAAAATTTATTAGGTATTAGCATTAATAATAGAGAAGAAGTAATTAAAAGTGCTATAAAACTTTATGAAAGTGGAATAGAATTAGTAGTGGTATCACTTGGAGGTGATGGTGCATTACTAGTTTGTGAAGAAGGGGTTTATCATGGAAAACCACCTAAAATTAAAGTTGTAAATACCGTGGGATGTGGAGATTCTATGGTTGCAGCATTTTCAGTGGCCATGGAAAGAGGTTATTCAAATACAGACAGTTTGAAGTATGCCGTATCTATTTCTGCAGCCAATGCAATGACTTTTTCAACAGGTAATTTCAACTCAAAAGATGCAGATAGTATATTTGAGAATACAATAATTGAAAAAATTTATTAAAAAGATGTAGATAAGTTTTTATAAAACTTATCTACATCTTTTTTTGCAAATAAAGAATAGCTAATAACGTCACTAAAAGGCAATATAAAGAATAAAGTATTGTAGAGCTATATTGAATCAAGATAGTAATTAAATATATAGGAGGAAGTAATAAAATGACTATAAAAGATAATTCAACAAATAGTAATTGTGAAGAGTGTAAAAGATGTAAAGAACCTTGCCCTTGTGGATGTGAGCGAATATGTATATGTAAATGCGATAAACTATCTTATAACAATAATAATTGTTGTTACCTACACCCAAAAGATATATGTATAGCTCAAGTTAACGATCCTAAGCTTTTTCAAATAATAACTAATAATCAAAACTTATATCTTACAGCTATACCTCTTGATATAAATACATCATCTTATAAGATTGAATCAAGTGTTATTCAAAGACCAAATGATACATTAGTAATAAATGAATCAGGTGTTTACTCTATATATGCTTCTTTAAGATATAGTTTTAAGTTCAATGAAAATGCAAAAAAAGGTGATGTACTTAGGGTAGCTTTTGAAATAAATGGAAATGATGAAGAGATTTTTGGAATAGATAATACGATAACTGTACCTAATATTGTTGACGGGGAAAGTAAAGAAATAATAAACACAATTCAAGGAAATAAGTTACAGGTTATAGATGAAAATTTACCTTATAGAATCAATATTTCATTGAAAAATTTTGAATTTGATTTAACAGTTTTAAATCAAATAATAATTTCAGATTTAATTTTAATTATTAC
>NZ_JANKBY010000216.1:0-6213 GCF_024621905.1 Terrisporobacter muris | reverse complement strand
AATTAAATATAATAAAAAAATTGTAAAATAGTAGAATACTCATCTTTGTAAAAAAGGATAAAATGCTTTTTGCAGGATAAAATAAAATATAGATATTAAGGGCATTTTTTTGTCAAAAGTTAAAAAAAATTTACTTTAGAAAATAGAAAAAATTACTTGAAAAATGGTTTTCAGTAGAGTACAATAAAATTATCTTGTGGGACACAAAATAAACGTAAGGGACATTAAAAGTCCCGGTTATTAAATCAAGAGGATGTAATAATGAAAAATTTATTAAAAATTCAGCAAAAATTGATTCCTGAAGTTATCGACATTATGACAAAGAGATATTTGATCTTAAGGGAGATATCTTTAAGTGAACCAATAGGAAGACGTGCTTTAGCAGCAAATCTTCAAAGTGGAGAGAGAATAATAAGATCAGAAACAGAGCTTTTAAAAAATCAAGGTCTTATAGATGTAAATTTAAAAGGAATGACTATTACTGAAGAAGGTAAAGAAATACTAAATGTTCTAAAAGATAGCATGAATGATGTAATGGGAATTAATTCTCTTCAAGAAGAGCTTAGACTTGCTTTAGGAATAAAAAAAGTCTTGCTAATACCTGGTAGCTATGAACAAAACAACAGCTTACTAAAAGATGTTGGAAAACGAGCTTCAAAGTATTTTTTAAGTATACTTAAAGATGATGACATAGTTTCCATTGCTGGTGGAAGTACAATGCTTGAATTTGCTAAATCAATTAAATGTGATAAAAAATTTAGCTCTACAGTAGTAGTTCCAGCAAGAGGCAGTGTTGGTCTTGATATTGAGACACAATCAAATAATGTAGTAGCGGAAGTAAGTAAGAATATAAACTCAACGTATAAGTTATTAAATATACCAGATGAGCTTTGTGAGGCATCAATAAAGACGCTTACACAAGAGCCAGAAATAAAGAAAACACTAGAATTAATACAAAATTCCAATGTGCTAGTATTTAGTATTGGCCGAGCTGATGAGATGGTAAAAAGAAGAAAATTATCAGATGAAAAAGCAAAAGAGATAATGGACAAAGAAGCTATAGGTGAAGCCTTTGGTCATTATTTTAATAAAAAAGGGGAAATTGTTTACAAGTTAAATACAGTGGGGATTGATATGGAATCTTTCAAAAATAAAAGAGAGACTATAGCTGTATTTGCGGGGAGAAAAAAGGCAGAAGCTTTTATTCCAATTTCCAAACTAAACAAGAATTTAGTTCTTGTTACAGATGAAGATAGTGCAAGAAAAATTCTTGAACTTACTGTAAATAACTAGCTTGCCTAGTAAAAAATATAATGAAAATTACACCACATAGGAGGTATATCAAATGGTTAAAGTAGCAATTAATGGATTTGGTAGAATAGGTAGATTAGCATTAAGAAAATTAATGGAGCAAACAGAAGAGTTTGAAGTTGTTGCAATAAACGACTTAACTGACGCTAAAACATTAGCTCATTTATTTAAGTATGATTCAGCTCAAGGAAGATTCAACGGTGAAATAGTTGTTGAAGATGGAGCTTTCGTAGTAAATGGACAAAGAATAAAAGTTACAGCTGAAAGAAACCCAGCTGACTTACCATGGGGAGAACTTGGAGTTGATATAGTATTAGAGTGTACTGGATTCTTTACTTCTCAAGAAAAAGCTGGTCTTCACTTAGAAGCAGGAGCTAAAAAAGTTGTTATATCTGCACCAGCAAGTGGAGATGTTAAAACAGTAGTATTCAACGTAAATCAAGATATATTAGATGGATCTGAAACAGTTATATCAGGAGCTTCTTGTACAACTAACTGTTTAGCACCAATGGCTAAAGTATTAAACGATAAATTCGGTGTAGAAAAAGGTCTTATGACTACTATACATGCTTACACTAATGACCAAAACACTTTAGATGGCCCTCATCCAAAAGGTGATTTAAGAAGAGCTAGAGCTGCTGCATCTAACATAGTTCCTAATACTACAGGAGCTGCAAAAGCTATAGGGCTTGTTATACCTGAATTAAAAGGTAAATTAGACGGAGCTGCTCAAAGAGTTCCAGTTGTAACTGGTTCATTAACTGAGTTAGTTTGTACATTAAAAGAAAATGTAACAGTAGAAGAAATAAACGCTGCTATGAAAGAAGCTGCTAACGAATCATTCGGATACACTGAAGAATACTTAGTATCTTCTGATATAATAGGAATAAGCTACGGTTCATTATTCGATGCAACTCAAACAAGAGTTATGGAAGTAGACGGAAAACAATTAGTTAAGACTGTTTCTTGGTATGACAACGAAATGTCTTACACTTCTCAATTAATAAGAACATTAGGATATTTTGCTAAATTAGCTAAATAGTATGACATAAAGTCCGGGTTTGTAGTTTTATACTACGGGCTCAGGACTTTTTTATTAGCAATTCTACTTTGATATATGACTAATATATCAATAATCATATAAAATTAAACCTTAAATTAAAAATGATATACGAAATAGGGAATAGTATAACATAATTCATATAAAATTGTGCGTATAATATATACAAAATAGTATGAAAAGATATATAATAGAGACGGAGTAATTATACTGAAAGGAGATTGTACCATGTCAATGTTAAACAAAAAGACAATCGAAGATATAAACGTAAGCGGAAAAAAAGTATTAGTAAGATGTGACTTCAATGTTCCACTACAAGATGGAAAAATAACTGATGAAAATAGATTAAATGGAGCTCTTCCTACTATAAAATATTTAATAGAAAATGGGGCTAAAGTTATACTTTGCTCACACATGGGAAAACCAAAAGGAGAACCTAAACCAGAATTATCTTTAGCACCAGTTGCTGCTAGATTATCTGAAATGTTAGGTAAAGAAGTGGTATTTGCTGCTGATGATAATGTTGTTGGGGAAAATGCAAGAGCGGCTGTAGAAAAAATGGAAAATGGTGATGTAGTATTACTACAAAACACTAGATATAGAAAAGAAGAAACTAAAAACGAAGAAAACTTCTCAAAAGAATTAGCTTCATTAGCAGAAATATTTGTAAATGATGCTTTCGGTACTGCTCATAGAGCTCACTGTTCAACAGTAGGTGCTGGAGAATTCTTATCTGAGCGAGCTTGTGGATACTTAATCCAAAAAGAATTAAAATTCTTAGGAGAAGCAGTAGCAAATCCAGTAAGACCTTTCACAGCTATACTTGGAGGATCAAAAGTATCTGACAAAATAGCAGTTATAAATCAATTATTAGAAAAAGTTGATAACATAATAATCGGTGGAGGAATGGCTTACACATTCTTAAAAGCACAAGGATACGAAATAGGAACTTCTTTATGTGAAGAAGATAAAGTTGATTACGCAAAAGAAATGTTAGAAAAAGCTAAAGAAAAAGGTGTTAACTTCTTATTACCAGTTGACTCAAGAGCAGCTTCTAAATTTGCTGCTGATGCTGAAGTTGTTGTCACAGAAGATCAAAACATACCAGCAGGTCATATGGGACTTGATATAGGACCTAAATCAGAAGCTAAATTTGTTGATGTTGTAAACAATTCAAAAACAATAGTATGGAATGGACCAATGGGAGTATTCGAATTTGAAGCTTTCGCCAAAGGTACTTTAGCAATAGCAAAAGCTATGGCTAACTTAGAAGATGCTACAACTGTAATCGGTGGTGGAGATAGTGCTGCTGCTGTTAACCAACTAGGATTCGGAGATAAAATGACTCACGTTTCAACTGGTGGTGGAGCATCACTAGAGTTCTTAGAAGGAAAAGAATTACCAGGAATAGTTGCTTTAGATAACAAATAATATTGAAGGTGGAGGAATAACCATGAGAAAACCTATTATTGCGGGAAACTGGAAAATGAATAAAACAATAGCAGAAGCTGTTGAATTTGTTAATGATATAAAGGGCAAATTAAATGATGAAAGTGTAGATGCTGTAATATGTGCACCTTTCACTATGTTAAAAGATTTAAAAGAAGCTACAAAAGGTACTAATGTAAAAATTGGTGCTCAAAATATGCATTTTGCAGACAATGGAGCATTCACAGGAGAAGTATCTCCATCAATGCTTAAAGAGTTAGATATGGACTATGTTGTAATAGGTCACTCAGAAAGAAGAGAATACTTCAATGAGACTGATGAAACTTGCAACAAAAAAGTATTAAAAGCTTTAGAAGTTGGAATAGATCCAATACTTTGCTGTGGTGAAACGTTAGAAGAAAGAGAAACTGACAAAACTAAAGATGTTGTTAAAACTCAAGTTGTTGCAGGTCTTGCTAATGTTAAAGCAGAAGATTTAGCAAAAGTAGTTATAGCTTATGAACCAATTTGGGCAATAGGAACTGGAAAAACTGCTACTGCTGAGCAGGCTAACGACGTTATATCTTACATAAGAGAAGTAATAGCTTCTTTATATGGAGAATTAGCTAATGAAGTTAGAATACAATATGGTGGAAGTGTTAAACCAGGAAATGTTGTAGAAATAATGGGACAAAGCGACATAGACGGTGCATTAGTTGGTGGAGCATCTTTACAACCAGCTGATTATATGGCACTTGTAAATTATCAAGGAGTGAAATAGTTAATGAAAAAACCAGTAGCTTTAATCATAATGGATGGATTTGGTCATACAACTAAAAAGGAAGGTAGTGCTATAGATAAAGCAAACATTCCTAATATAAAAAGACTTATAGAAGAATATCCAAATACATTAATAAATGCTAGTGGTCTTGATGTTGGACTTCCAAATGGTCAAATGGGTAACTCAGAAGTTGGTCATACTAACATAGGTGCAGGAAGAATAGTTTATCAAGATTTAACTAGAATAACAAAATCAATAGAAGATGGCGACTTCTTTAAAAATGAAGTATTATGCCAAGCTATGGAAAATGGTAAAGAAAAAGCGTTACACATCATGGGATTATTATCTGATGGTGGAGTACATTCACATATAGATCACCTAAAAGCTTTATTAAAAATGGCTAAGGAACAAGGCGTAGGGAAAGTTTACGTTCATGCATTTACTGATGGTAGAGATACAGATCCTCAAAGTGCTATCCACTATGTAAGAGAAGTAGAAGAATACATTGAAGAGATAGGATGTGGAGAATTTGCTACAGTAAGCGGTAGATACTACGCAATGGATAGAGACAAAAGATGGGAAAGAGTTGAGAAAGCTTATAATGCTATGACTTTAGGAGAAGGAGAAACTGCTTCTTCTGCTAGTGAAGCCGTAGAAAACTCATATAAATCAGGAAATAACGATGAGTTTATCATGCCAACTGTTATAACTAAAGATAATGCGCCAGTTGGAAAAATAAATGATGGAGACTCAGTTATATTCTTCAACTTTAGGCCAGATAGAGCTAGAGAAATAACTAGAGCTATAGTAAGTGATGAATTTAGTGGATTTGAAAAATCTCCAATAAAATGTTTCTTCGTATGCTTAACAGAATACGATGTAACTATACCAAACGTGCATATAGCATTTGGTCCAGCATCACTAGCTAATACTTTAGGAGAGTACTTAGCTAAGAATAACAAAACTCAATTAAGAGCTGCTGAAACAGAAAAATATGCTCACGTAACATTCTTCTTTAACGGTGGTGTGGAAGAGCCAAACGAAGGTGAAGATAGATTATTAATACCTTCACCAAAGGTTGCAACATATGACTTACAGCCAGAAATGTCTGCACCAGAACTAGTTGAAAAAGTTATGGCAAAAATAGATGAAGATAAATACGACTTTATAGTAGTTAACTTCGCAAATCCTGATATGGTTGGTCATACGGGAGTTATGGAAGCAGCAGTTAAAGCTATAGAAGCAGTAGATGATTGTGTTGGTAAATTAGTAGATAAATTAAATTCAGTAGGTGGTAGTGCTATAATAACAGCAGACCATGGTAATGCTGAGGTTATGATAGACGATGAAACTAAAAAAGTTATAACAGCACATTCAACTAACCCAGTACCACTTATATTAACAGGAGAAGAATATAAAAACTCTAAGTTAAAAAGTGGTGGTAGATTATCTGATATAGCACCAACTATATTAGATATGATGAATTTAGAAAAGCCAGAAGAAATGACTGGTCAATCATTAATAAGTAAATAGTTTTCATTCAAATGTATAATGAAAATTTATAAATATTATAATATAATAGATTAAAATTAGTCTATTAGCAAAACTATAAAACAAAAATTATAAAAAGATC
>NZ_JANKBY010000215.1:0-6277 GCF_024621905.1 Terrisporobacter muris | reverse complement strand
CTTTTAAAGTTTATCAATTAAAAAATATAGATAAACTAGATGAAATAGAAGACTTTAAAGAAAAAATAATAGATATAAAAAATAGAATAGAAGAATCTAAAGAAATAGATTCTTTATTAAAAGCAATGAATGGAGAATATATAAGTGCAGGGCCATCGGGAGTTATAACTAGAGGAAGAGATGATATTTTGCCTACGGGAAGAAACTTTTACACGCTGGACCCTTATAGAATACCTACTAAAGTATCTTATGAAGTTGGAAGAAGATTAGGTGATAAAGTTATAGAAAAATACTTAGAAGAAACAGGTACGTATCCTGAGAACTTTGCTATTTACTGGATGTGTAATGACATACTATGGTCAGACGGTGAAGGAATGGCTCAACTTCTTTATTTGATAGGAACAAGGCCAACATGGTCAAAAAACGGTAGAGTAAATGGATTTGAAATAATTCCACTAGAAGAACTAAATAGACCAAGAATTGATGTAACAGTTAGAATATCAGGCATACTTAGAGATAATTTTTCAAATTGTGTAGATTTATTAGATGGAGCCATTGAAGCGGTTTCTAGATTGGATGAACCAATAGATAAAAACTACATAAGAAAACATACTCTAGAAAATAATTCATCATCTAGAATATTTGGAACAAGACCAGGAACATATCTATCAGGTATAAATATGATGGTGTATTCATCTGCATGGAAAGAAAAAAATGACTTTTTAGATGTGTTCACATATTACAATGGATATTCATATGGAAAAAATAAATATGGTCAAGAAGCTTATAGTGAGTTGAATGATAGCCTAAAAACAATTGATATAACTTATAATAAAGCAATATCTGATGAACATGATTTATTAGGATGTTGTGCTTATTTTGGAGCTCATGGAGGATTAACAGCAGCTGCAAAACAAGTTTCTACTAAAGAAGTAAAAACATATTATGGAGATACAAGAGAAGTATCTAGTGTGGAAGTAAGAACATTATCTGAAGAAATAAGAAGAGTTGTAAGAGGAAAATTACTTAATCCAAAGTGGATTGAAGGACAAAAGAGACATGGTTATAAAGGAGCATCAGATATATCAAAGAGAATAGGAAGAGTATATGGCTGGGATGCTACAACTGATGAAGTAGACGATTGGATATTTGATGAAATAACAAATACCTTTGTTTTAGATGATGAAAATAGAAAATTTTTTGAAGAAAACAATCCTTGGGCTTTAGAAGAAATTTCAAGAAGGTTAATAGAAGCTTATGAGAGAAATTTATGGGAAGCTGATGAAGATATAATAGAAGAACTAAAAGATTATTATATAGAGATGGAAGGATGGATAGAAGAAGGTATGGGAGATATAGAAGGAGATTTTCAAGGAGGGTCAATTGATATTATTGATTTAAATGAAATAGAAAGTTTTAGAGAAAAGTTATATAAAATAAAATCTTAAATATAATTTTAAAATATTAAATACAATTGTGGAAATAGTCAATTGGAAAATATTTACAAATTAATGTGTAAAGTGTTATCATAAATATATAATAAAGCCATGAAGGTTTTAGATTCTTTAGAGAGAGTCTATACTTCATGGCTATTTTTTTGAAATATAGGGGGAGTAGTATGAAAATAGGATTAAAAAAGAAATTATCATTGATGCTATCATTAGTAATGGTAACTGCAATGGTAGGATGTAGTAGTACTGATGGTAGTACAGAAAAAGGAAATAAAGAAACACATAAAGTAGTAGATACATATGGAAGATATGTAGATGTGCCTAAAGATGTAGAAACAGTAGCTATATTAAATTCAGGCGTATACGATTTAGTATGTGGTTTAGGTGCTGCAGATAAAGTAGTAGGTGTAACAGACACTACAAAAATATTACCAAATGATACTGAAAAAGAAATAGTTGGTACTTGGAAAGAGCCTAATGTTGAGAAAATATTAGAATTAAAACCAGATGTAGTTTTTGGTTATAAACAATATATGAAGGCAGAATCAGCTAAACAAATAGAAGATGCTGGAATCGCTTTAGTTTATATAGATGCGTATAAAGCAGAAAATATGGCATCAGAAATAAGTACACTAGGACTTATATTAGGAAAAGAAGAACAAGCTAAGGAATACTTAGCATTTTTAAATAAGTACACAGATATAATAAATGAAAGATTAGCTGAATTACCAGAAGAAGAAAAGGTTAATGTTTACTGGGAAGGTTATAGTGACTATACAACAGTTGCAAAGGGAACTGGTGGACACGGTGTAATAGACTTAGCTGGCGGAGTTAATATAGCTGGAAATGAACCTGTTGAATATCCCAAAATAAGTGATGAATGGGTAATAGAAAAGAATCCAAATGTTATAGTAAAAGTAGCATCTAATACTGAAGCAACATTGGGACTGGGAGTAGAAGATGATTCAAAGGCAAAAAAATTATATGATACTTTAGTATCAAGACAAGGATGGAATCAATTAAAAGCAGTAAAAAACAATAAAACATATATAATATCTAATGAAATAGCAACATCTCCACAAGGAAGTGTAATAGGAAGCTTATATTTAGCAACTTGGTTATATCCAGATAAATTTGAAGATATAAAACCAGAAGAAGTACATAAAGAAATGTTAGAAAAATTCTATGGATTAGATGGTAAAGGAATATGGACTTATGTACCAAATAGCAAGTAATAAGGTATATTTAGATAAAAAGACTAGCTATGAAAGAAAAAAATATAAAAATTTATTAATACTAATAGGACTTAGTGTCCTATTAGTATTAGTTACAATAATGTCTATTTCCATAGGTGCATCATCAGTAAATTCATCTAAAGTTATAGAAGTAGTAATGAGTTTATTTAATTCTGACTATACAGTATCGAAAATAGATGAAATAGTTGTACTTAATATAAGATTGTCAAGAGTTTTTGTAGCTATATTTGCTGGGATAGCTCTTTCTAATGCAGGGCTTTTAATGCAAGGTATTTTCCAAAATCCTATTGTAAGTCCTTATACTCTTGGAGTTTCAAATGGAGCAGCGTTTGGAGCAGCATTATCAATAGTTATGGGCGCTAAATTATCTTTCTTAGGAAATTATAGAGTGCCTGTTTTTGCATTTATATTTTCTGTAATCACTATGCTAATGGTATATGGTGTAGCCTTAGTGGCGAAAAATTCCTCTAAGACCTTAGTTTTATCAGGAGTAGCCATTGGATATTTATTCTCGGCAATGGTTTCATTTATAAAGTATGTAAGTGATTCAAATGAACTTCCTGAAATTGTGTTTTGGATGATGGGAGGACTTGCAGGAATACCATGGGAGTCTATAGCTCTAATAGCAATAGTAGTAATTATAAGCGTAACTATAATGATGAGATTTGCATGGGATCTAAATGTAATGTCAGCGGGAGAAGAATTGGCTATTAGCTTAGGTGTAAACTTTAACAAGATTAAAAATATTTCTATAATATTGTCAACATTAATGACGGCTGTAGCAGTAGCTTTTACAGGAATAATTGGATTTGTAGGTCTAATAGCACCACATATAAGTAGAATAATCATAGGAAGTGACTATAGATATTTAATACCAGCATCATCTTTAATTGGAGCATTGCTATTATTAATTTCTGACACTATAGCAAGAAATATAATAGCACCAACTGAATTACCAGTTGGAATAATAACATCTTTTATAGGAGTTCCTTTCTTCCTATATTTAATAATTAAGCAAAAGAGAGGATAAAAAATGAGTTTAAGAATTGAAAACATTAATTTTGAATATAAAACAAAACATATATTGAATGATGTATGTTTAGATGCAGAGTATGGAAATGTGGTAAGTATAATAGGACCAAATGGATCAGGAAAGACAACATTTATAAAATGTATAAATAAAATATTAAAGCCGAAAAAGGGAAGTGTAAAATTAAATGAAAAAAACCTTTATTTAATGAAACAACAAGATATAGCTAAAAAAATAGCTTATGTACCCCAAATGACTAATGATTTTTTCTCTGGGACAGTTATGGATTTAGTAATTATGGGGAGAAAGCCATATATCAATTGGAATATTAGTGAGGAAGATATAAAAATTGTATTAGATATATTAGATAGTATGGGTATACTTCATTTAGCTGATAAGTTCTATAGTGAATTAAGTGGAGGTCAAAAACAAAAAGTACTTATAGCAAGAGCTTTAGCACAAGATACCGATATATATTTGTTAGATGAACCAATTAGTTTTTTAGATATAAAAAACCAAATAGAAGTAATGAAAATAGCTAGAAATCTTGCACAAAAAGGAAAAATAGTAATAATAGTTGTTCATGATTTAAATATGGCAATGAAGTATTCTGATAAAATTTTACTTCTTGAGGATGGTTATGTAATATCACAAGGAAAACCAAAAGAAGTATTAACAGAGTCAAATATAAAAAAAGTATATGATGTAGATGTAGATATTCGAGGAGACTATATAGTTTCTATATAGAAAATAAATGAAATTTTGAATAATTGAATTCTCATAGAACGTATATTTTATAGTATGTACTACAATTAAATTGATTATGAAAATTACTGGTGCTATAATTTTAGTGAACAATTAGAATATTTAATTTGTTAACATATATGAAAGGTCAGAAGGCTCAGCTTTCTGACTTTTTTGCGAAATGGGGATAGATATGATAAAAATAAGGGATGTAATTAAAAAATATGGTAAACAAATAGCTTTAAATAAATTAAACTTAGAAATTAAAGAAAGTGAATTTTTTGCTATATTAGGTCCTAATGGAGCTGGAAAAACAACCATATCAAAATTAATATCAACTTTAATCTTACCAAATGGAGGCAGTATAAATATAGATAATGAAATTTTAACTAGAGATAGTGTACATATAAAAAAGAAAATATCATTAATGTCTCAAGAGTATTCTTTAAGAAATGATATGACAGTAAGTCAGATAATGGAATTACAAGGTAGATTGTATCAAATACCTAAGGAAAAAAGATTAAGAAAGACCAATGAGCTATTGGAGTTTTGTGATTTAATTAATGAAAAAGATAAAAAAGTAAGAAATTTATCTGGTGGAATGAAGAGAAAGCTAATGATAAGCAGAGCATTACTAACAGAGCCTAAAATATTATTGTTAGATGAGCCAACAGTAGGTTTAGACCCAATATCAAGAAGACATATCTGGAAATTATTAAGAAATTTGAATGAAAATGGATTAACAATAATTTTGACTACACATTACATTGAAGAAGCACAGCTACTATGTGATAGAGTGGCAATGTTAAATAAGGGCAAACTTATAAATTGTAAAGTGCCAAAACAATTTATAGATGAACTTGGTAATATAGCAGTAGATGTATATGAAAATAATGAAATTAAAAATTATTATTTCAATAAAAAAGATGATGCAATTAGATTTGTAAATATCTTAGAAAATAGATTTGAAATAAGAAGTACTACATTAGAAGATGTATTTATTGAAGTTGTAGGGGAAAGGATTGATGCATAGTGTGGGGGGTTACAACTGCTATATGGGAGAGGTATATAGAATTTAAAAATGAATTTTGGAAAAATACCATATCTCAAACTATAAGTCCACTATTATATATGATAGCATTTGGTATGGGACTAGGTAGTACTACTCAAATAGATGGTCACAGTTATATACAGTTTATCATTCCAGGGATTATTGCACTTACAACCATGAATGCTAGCTTTAGCTCTATAGCTATGTCACTGAATGTACAAAGGTTATTTGAACATTCATTTGAACAAATAATAATGTCGCCTACACCTATTTGGCAGTATGTGCTAGGGCAGACAATAGGAGGAGCTTTAAGAGGGGTATATTCTGGAGTAATTGTATTAATCATTTCGGCATTTTTTAATGCAGATATACATATAACACCTATGTTTATATTAGTTATGCTGTTAAATGGGATGCTATTTGCATCATTAGGTGTATTTGCAGCTATTAATTCAAAAACACATTCTAGCGTTAGTAGATTTTCAACTTATGTAATTTTGCCAATGACATTTTTATGCAATACATTTTTTTCTTTAGATAACGTTTCTGGAGTGGTAAAATTTATTATAGAAGTACTTCCGCTAACACATTCAAGTAGATTATTACGTGATATATCTTTTTTAAATCCAACAAACTATTTAAGTTTATTAATTTTAATTCTTTATATGATATTATTTATTTCAATATCAATTTATAGTATAAAGAAATTAAAAAATCTATAAAACTGTAATTTATATAAAGAAAT
>NZ_JANKBY010000214.1:0-6311 GCF_024621905.1 Terrisporobacter muris | reverse complement strand
GTAATATAATGATTGATGTATATAAAGACATGAATACACTTACTAAACTTAATATTTTTTCAAAATTCCCTTTAGAACATTTGGAGCATCTTTTAAAGTGCTGTGGGGCATATTATAAATTCTATGATAAAAATCAAATTGTTTTTTTACAAGGAAATAAAGTAGACTCTCTATGCATAATAATTTCAGGAAGTGTCTCCATAGAAAAAATAGATATTTTAGGAAATAATACATATATGTTAGATATTTATGAAGGAAATTTCTTCGGTGAACAAATAGTTTTAGATAAACCATCCATAAGTCCATACACTTATAGATGTTCTAGTGACTGTAAAATTCTATGCCTCCCTTTTCATAAAAAATATAGCACTGATAATTGTAAGAATACTTGCGCTTGTAGGTTATTATTTAGAGAAAATCTTCTTAATGAGATTGTTGAAAACAATATGCTATTAATAAATAAACTAGAAATTTTATCAAAGAAAAATATTCGTGAAAAAATAATGACATTTTTAGCTTATGAATCTGAAAAATATAGTTCTAATAAAGTTAAAATACCTTTTAGTAAATCAAAATTTGCTGAATATTTAGGTGTGAACAGATCTTCTCTAATGAGAGAATTATCTAATATGAAAAATGAAGGTATTATTGAGCTAAACAATAAAACCTTTACTATTTTATAAAATTGTAGTGTCTATCTATGAGTAATTCATTGTAATATAATAATTAATTGTATATTCCTGTTGCTATAAATAAATTAAATATTTAGTCACTAGAAAAACTCTATTCTAACTATATAGCTAAAATAGAGTTTTTTATTTATACTAAATCTCCTACAACTTTTATTTTTATTCTTATGGCATTTCCAGGAAGATAAGCTAAAGGTACATCTTCAATAAATAATACAGATATACTATCAAGCTTGGCCCCTGCCATTTGAGCTTTTTTTATTGCTTCTTCTTTTACCTCGTTTATAGCATCTTCTCTTGATATTTTATCTAAACTATATACTTTTTCAACATCACCACTTACTTGACCAAGAGCTGCACCTATGGCATTGGCTGCATTATAATGTGGTGGTATAATTATATTTTTAACTCCTTGTAGTTTCTCTGGTACAATTATGCTTCCTCCACCAGTTAATACTAAGTCCACATCATCTTGATTAGTTTTCATTTGATCTATTAAGTCTTCAAGTGTAGTTTTAACTTTTTCTTGTATCAATTCACAATATTTTATATCTAAATCAGATACATTATTTATTTTATCACCAAAAGCTCTTCCTAATTTTGTAGCTACATCTGATAGAGTTAGTGTATTTCCTCCAAATACTAAGGCTTCTTCTGTTATCTTATAACCCACACTTTCTGGCCCTATTTTAAAAGAATTTATATCACCTTTTACACAAGTTCCTCCTGCCAGACCTATGGATATAATATCAGGCATTCTAAAGTTTGTATGTACTCCACCAACTTCTACTGCTATGGCTGATTCTCTTGGAAATCCATTTTGTAAAATACCTAAATCACTAGTTGTACCACCCACATCTAATACTACGGCATTTTTTACTTTAGATAAAAATGATGCTCCTCTTATGGAGTTTGTAACACCACATCCTATAGTAAATATAGGGTATTTAACTGTGTATTCTAAATTCATCAAAGTTCCATCATTTTGACTAAAATAAATTTGTGCATCTATATTTAATTGATGTAAAGATTTTTTTAATCCAAGGGAAACATCTTTTCCTACTTTTGATAATGCCGAGTTTAAAATAGCTGCATTTTCTCTTTCTAAAATTCCCACATTTCCAATTTCATTAGATAGAGATATTGGAATATCCTCTCCTAAAACCTCTCTAACCCATTTGGCTACTTGTTTTTCTTGCTCATTATTTACTGGTGAAAATACACCACTTATAGCAACACTTTCTGCTTTTCCTTTTACTTTTTCACAAAATTCTACTACTTCATCTTTACATAATTCAGAGATTATTCTTCCATCAAATTCATATCCGCCTGATACTATTATAGAGTCTAATTCAACTTTTTGTCTTAAATCTTCTGGCCAATCAATAAACGGATTTATTGCAACTGTTGCTGGTTTTGCTATCCTTATCATAGCTACGTTATTTAATCTTTTTCTTTCTACTATTGCATTTGTACAATGAGTTGTTCCAAGCATAACATATTTTATTAAAGAAGAATCTATTTTACTTTCTTCTAAAACTTTTTTTAATGAGTTGTATATTCCACTTTCCACATCATCTGTAGTTGGCATTTTTACAGAATTAACTACATTTAAATCTTTATCTAATATACACGCATCTGTGTTTGTTCCTCCAACGTCAATTCCTATACGATACATTCCAAATATTCCTCCCACAAATTATTTTCCTTGAATTTTTTCTACTGGTACATAATCTACTTCATATCCAAAATATTTAGGTCCTGCTACTTCTAATCCTTTTTCACTTCTCCATTGATAATTACAAGGAAAAGCTACCACAACTACTCTTGAACCATATTTCATTCTTTCTGTAGTTATTGGAATACCTGTCTCTAAATCTAATACTGCTATTAAATCTGGCGTAGTACATAAGATTTCATCATCTTTCTTTGCAATTAAATGCTCATTTTGGAAAAGTATTGTATAATCTCCTGCGTATTCATTTATGCCTTTAAAATAAGCATGACCTCTTGTAAATCCACCTTTTAATTCTCTTTTTATATCAACTATTTTTCCTTCAAATAATTTATATCCTTTTAAGTCTTCTAACATTTTATTAATGCCTACTTGAGCATTAGATCTATTTTCCATTAAAGTTTTGCCTATATTTTCTGCTATGGTTAAGGTATTTTCTACGACAGCACTTTTTACTTGCTTTCCACTTAAGGCATAGTCAGACACAGAAGAACTTCCTCCCATTTCAATAGTTAATGTTCTAGCCAATCTTTCAGCCCAAATTCCATCCTTAGGATAAATTACTACTGTATTACCTTTTTCGTCTGCCATGGTTACTGGTGAACTTTTATATCCTGCCAAATAAAATGTAACCATTTGTGCTTCTGGGAAGGCTCTTCCCATAGCATCTGCATCTAATATTGGCAATCCTTTTTGAGCTGCCACTGCAATTGGCATTAATGAATTTATCCCCCCTATTTCTATAGGGATAATAACATCAACTTTTTTATTTAATAATTCTTCCATCTTTTCCAGTGGAGCAGTTAATTCAACTTCAGAAAGAAGCTTTTCTATAGTAATAGTTGGTGCCCCCATTCCCGAAACAGGAACTACAAGGGCATCATCTTCTAATTCTTCAATAGATATAAGTTTAACTGGTCCATATTTTTTTATAGCTTGTTTGGCTAACAACTTTCCTACATATGGGTCACCTCCACCCCCTGTTCCTAATACAGCTGCTCCTATTGCAATCTTCTCTATACTTTCTTCTGTTAATAGTCTCATTATTTCACTCCTTATTTTGATAATTTACCTATTATTGCTTGTGCTATAAATCCTGTAATAAAACCATCTAGAGGTGATATTGTACTTAATGTAATAAACCCGTAAGTTGAAAGTGTTGTTATTACTATACCTATTACCCATGCTACTATAGATCGTGTAACTATAGGATTTACACTTGATTCATCTTCTATATTTTTAAAAGCCTTTTTAACTATATAGTACTCTGCTATGTATACCCCACCAACAGGTGCCACCACTATTCCTAATATATTTAAAAAATTTATAAACCCTTCATATATTCCTAAAACAGCTAATAATGTTGCTATTAAGCCTAAGATTATTGTTAATTTTTTCTGAGATATATTTTTAACTACTAAAGCAATACTCAATGCTGATGAATAAATATTACTTGTATTTGTTGTCCATTGAGCTAATGTTAAAACTATCATTCCTGGTATAGCCAATCCTAGTGCTAAGAATATATTCATTATTTCTGATGTTCCCATACATTTTACAAGAATTATGGAAACTATAATCATAAAACTATTTCCAAATAGAATTCCAAAGAAACTTGCTAATGTACAATCTTTTCTACTTTTTGCCCAACGGCTTATATCTGGTGATATTATTGCTCCAACAATTATTATACTTACAGCTAAAGAAACACCTTGCGCAAAAGTCATAGTTTGTTCCATATTAGCTTCTATAGTTGGAACACCATTTGCTTTAAATCCTAAGAGTATTGTTAAAAACATAAGTGCTAATAATAATGGTACTGAATAAACACTTAACTTTTCCATTGCTCTATATCCATAAATAACTGTACTCATCATTAATAACCCACCAACTAGACTAAGAATTCTAACATCAATATTTATATTAAAATTATTGAATAACAAACTAGCATTTTCTGAGAAAAATCCAACTTGTACACCAAACCATCCAAGTAAAGATATACCTATGGCAAGAGAAAATATTTTTGCGCCTATATCTCCAAATACATATTTTGTTATCATTGATGTGGATAAGCTAGTAGACGAACCTACTAATGAGCATAATGTATACAAAATTGCTGACAAAAAAGAACCAACCACTACTGAAAGTATTGCTTTGTCCAGCGGCATACTATTTGCAAGTTCCGCTCCTAAAATTACAGATGATAAATCCACACCTATTGCAACTAATACACAAAATATGGATTTCCATCCACGTTTCATATCATCAGGAACTTGCTCTAATGCGTAATTTTCTACTGCTTGATTTTCCATAATAAACATCCCCTTTTGTGAATTTTAATTTAATAGTATCAATTATAACAGAAATTTTTGAAAATTCTTTTGTGCAAAAAATAAAAATAATCTTGTTTTTTTGTATAAAAAAACAAGATTATTTTTATTTCATTGAACCTATATATTTTTCTAGCTATTATTTTCTATCTATTATTTCGAATTCTTTTTATTGCTATTGCTATAGTCAATTGATTTATTGCTGGAAATTCAAATATATCACTTCCTATAGCTTCTTTAATTTTATTCAATCTATATTGAACTGTATTTTTATGTAGAAACATATTTTCTGAGGTTTTTATAATATTAGTATTGTAATCTATTAAATAAGACTCTAATGTTTCATATAAATTTTTATCGCTTTTTTCAACTTTATTTACTATTGATAAATAATATTGTATGTCACTTTCTCCGTCTTTTATTAAATTAATACATTGTTCTGTAAATAATAACTCATGTCTATTAAAATATTTTTTAGTTTTAAATATAAATTTTATTTCTTTCATTGTAAATGCACATAATTTATATGCACTTATTATATCTTCTAGAGAATTTAATTTATCTAGGTGTGATATAATTGGTCTCTCATAAATATCATCTATATATTCATATAATTTGTCTATTTCATCGCTTATTAAACTACTTTTCTTTGATATTAAAATAACAATTGAGTTTTTATATATTCCTATATAAGCCTTAATATTATTATCTTTATAAAACCTTCTGATTTTATCTAGTAATTCACCTTTTTTCAAAAATGACTCTTCTATATAAACATATCTCATATATCTAATATCTTCTGGATAATCATCTATATAAAAAGATAATCTGTGAAGTGACATTCGATCTTCATCTAAAATAGATTGTACAAATTCTGCATCTATTTCATGACTATTTTTTCTCCATGCATTTGCCTCTAGTTTCTTCTGAAAAATAAGCTGCATTACTTCATAAATCACATAAGAATACGGAATAGCATCTGTATTTTTAGGCATCATTATTATTGGAAAATCTAATTTATCAGCTAGTTCGCATACTTCTTTGGGTATTTCTTTTAGATAAATGCCAACATAAAATATTATCAGGCCAGAATCTCCTCCTTTTGCAAATAGCTCTACACATCTCAACATACTTTCTATATCATCATAGCATGATATAAATCCTGTAACTACTAACTCTCCCCCAAATCCTTTATAGCTATCACTATTTAAAATTGTTTTACTTGTTTCTAAAACTGATATTCCTAATACATTTTTGTTTAGTCCACCGCTGCCTGCTACTACAGTTGCCGCTGACATTATAGGTAGTTGTAAGCAGTCGTTTACTGTTATATTCATGCTTTATCCCCCCTATTTATTACTAATTAACTTTTTGTAATTCATCACCTAGATAATACAAATAAACTTCAAATATTTGTTTATCTACTAGATAATTACAACCACTCATAGCGTCACCATACTGTACACCAAATACGTAGTACTTTGATACTCCCATTTATTTTACTCTATTTTACTTATAATCTATATTTTTTTCAATTTATTTTCTATAATTTAAATA
>NZ_JANKBY010000213.1:0-6311 GCF_024621905.1 Terrisporobacter muris | reverse complement strand
TTGGATATAAAGATGAAGAGTTTATTTATCTTCATGATGCAACAACTTATGCTGAAATAAATTTATTCCTACAAAAAAGAAATGAGTCATTGAATATGACTATAGACTCATTACTAAAAAACTTAAAAGGTAAGGGAATGATAAAAACTGAAACGAATCAACTAAAACCGAAGAAATTAGTACCTGTGGATGGAGATAAGAAGAGACTAAGGTTAGTTCATTTATACAGAAAAAATATAAATATATAAAATATTAGATAATAAGGAGAGGTTGAATTATGATAGAAAATAAATTAAACAACATAGAAATAAAGGATCAGTTTGAAGAGGTAGATTACGATGGAAGTGAGTTATTTACAAGAGAACCTAGCATATTCGATACATATTCATTCATAACAAATGAAGGATTTATTTTACCAGAAAATGTTTGGTTAAAAGGGAGAGTGGAGTCTATTTCATTAGTATTTAAAGAGGATGTATATAGGCAAGAACAATACCATGAAATTAGATTTAAGTTTTTAATAAAAGATAATGACTCAAATTGTACTGAAGAAGCGATATATACATGTAGACAAGATATACCATTTAATAAAAATAGAAAGTTACAAAGATTGATATCAAGTGTACTTGGTTATATTCCAAGAGGAAAGATAGATTTGAAACAGTTATTAATTGGAAAAGAGGCGACAATCAAAATAAAAACTTATTCTCAAAAAGATGGAAGTGATATTCATTATATTACTGAGATTAAGTAGTATATTTTTACTTAGTGGTACTAAATGGGAAGTATATAGATGAAATAAAGAGTATTTAAAATAGATATTATAAATAGGAAGGTGTTAAACTTGAATAATAATTATAAGGTCGCTATTTCTAGAATTGATTTGTATTCAAAGAAATATGAAAATGTATCTACAAACAATAAAGAAGCAGTTAAAAATATAAGTATTAAAGGAGGGTTAATAGAAGTCTTAATCAATATGATCAGTAAATAATATACCCACTTATTATCAAATGATAATCAAATAAATATAACGTGTTTAAAAATATAACATTATACCAAGTAACTGTACGCTATACAGTTACTTGGGTAAAAGATATTAATTTTAGGAGGAAGTAATTATGAAAATGGAATTAACTCAATATGAAAAAGATGAAATATTATCTTGGATGAAAAGACGTGAAGAATATGCAAAACAAAATACTGTAGAAAAAATAGATATTAACTTAGGTATAGATGGAAGAAATGTAATTATGTCAACAAATGAAGAGCTATTAGATCCTGAGGGAAGTGTAGAACTACAACTAGATTGGTGGTTACAAGGAAGGATAGATAATTTTACCGGAGAGCATGAATTTATTGTATCATTTCCTATTACTTACTTAGAGGATAATGGCATTTGTGCAACAAAACATTATCACAAATGTTATACAAAGGGAGAAATAAATAATGTGAATATAGTTAATGAGATAATAGAACAAGCAAAGAAAATACTGAATAAGAAAAATCTAACAACAGATGATTTCAGTGGAGCAAGGGCATATGGAGATGTAGTTCATCTTATTGACACAAATGGTAAGAAGTATTCGGAGTTAATCAATATAAAAGTGCATATACCAAATAATATGATAGTATATGATGAAATTAATGAAAAGACTCCAAAAGTAATTGATAAGAAATATTTTGATTTAACAAAAGACGATGTAGACACAGTAATAGATGAGTTAGATATTGATGTTACAACCCCTCAAGGTGATACAAAAAGAGATATAGTAAGTATGTTTTGTAAAAATTATATGAATATGGATTTCTTCATGCACAGTGGGAAAAGTTTTTCAACTCTTAATGCATGGGTTGATATTTTTAATGATAAATTAAGTATAGAAGATATAATAGATACTTTAAGTATAAAGCCTAAGTACTTAGACTATGTTTATTCAAATTCATATATACTTGAATTTGAACCAAATGAAAGATTTTATTTAAAAAGTTGGGTTGACTATTTAAGACTATTAATTTCATTTGTTGAGTATCTTGAAAGTATAAGTATTGAAGGGATTCGTATAAGATTTGATATGTCACCTTTTGATAATAATGAGTTTATACAAGTAAATAATAATTTAGAGGAGAGGGAAAATATTAAATTTACAAAAGAGCTATTTAATTATGGTGGAGTAATAAAAGATTAAATACTTAAATATAAAAGGGATTACAAGTTTTTTGTAATCCCTTTTTTAATAATAGACCAAAGGAGAGAAAAAATGATTGATAACAAATTAGATCAAATAAGGAAATATATGATTAATAACAAGGATGGTGAAAATTACTATGAAGATACATGTAATGAATATCAGATTGATCTTATAAAAAAGTATCAGTTTGAGGTTATTAAGGATAAAAAAAATTTTCATGAGAGAATATGTTGTCTTATAGTACTTGATAACATTATTAATTTTGAAATAAGTGAAATTAGTACAAATGAAGACATTATTAATAATTACATTGAGCATTTAAATTATAGGAAAGTTGAAATACTTGAAATTGTAGAAAAGCTTATACCAAAGGATGCAAATAAGGTTGAGTTTAAGCTTATAGCAATTGGATAATTATTTTAAATTTACTTATGTTCTTATGTAGATTCAAGTTAAACATCATTTAGAATGTCAAATGTTAATTAATATTATGAGCTCAGTAATAAAAATTGAACTTTTAAATTTGTGTAGTATTAACACTTATCAAGAGGTAATAAATGAGTGTAGTTATAATGAGATACAATTTAAAGATAAAACTGCATACATTAAAGAATATTTAGAATTATTATATACACAGAAGGAAGCATATAAAGCCTTAGTTTATAGAGGTATTGAAGAATTCATTAATAAATAAAGTTAATATTGGAGGAATTAAAATGACATTTTCAAAAGCAGTAGTATATGCAAGATTCTCTAGTGAAAATCAGAGAGATGAATCAATTGATGCACAAGTGAGGGCTATTAAAGAATATTGTGAGAAAAATAATATACAAATAATAAAAGTATTTGCAGATAGGGCTAAATCAGCCACATCTGCAAATAGACCAGAATTTCAACAGATGATTAAGTTTTGTGAGAACGATACAACAGGAATATCTATGGTTATAGTTCATAAATTAGATAGATTTTCTAGAGATAAATACGACTCAGCTATGTATAAGCAAAAGTTAAAAGTAAAAGGAATTAGAGTAGTAAGTGTACTGGAAAATCTTGATAACTCACCTGAGAGTCTCATATTAGAGTCAGTTATTGAGGGCATGGCTCAGTACTACTCAGCCAATTTGGCAAGAGAAGTAGCTAAAGGGCAACGAGAAAATGCTTTGAAATCTAAGCATAATGGTGGTGATCCACCTTTAGGGTATGATGTAGCTTATGATAAAACATATACAGTGAATCAAGAAGAAGCTAAAGCAGTAAAAATTATATTTGATATGTATGTAAAAGGATATTCATATAGTAATATAATTGATGAATTGAATGTATTAGGATATAAGACTAAAAGAGGTAATAAGTTTGGTAAAAATAGTTTACATGGAATATTAAGCAATGAGAAATATACAGGGGTATATGTATTTAATAAGACTCAAAGAAAAGGTGTCAATGGAAAAAGAAATGGTCATAAACAAAAAAGTGAGGAAGAGATAATTAAAATAGAAGGGGGTATGCCACAAATAATAGATAAAGATGTATTTGAACAAGTACAAGAAATGATGCAAAAAAGAAAGATAGCCCCTGGAATGAATAAAGCCACTACAACATATTTATTAACTGGACTAATTAAATGTGGGGAGTGTGGACATGCATTTCAAGGTAATAAGAGAAAAGATTCTTATGGTAATGACTATATTTCATATAGATGTGGATGTAGAAAGCAAAAGAGAGAGTGTGATAATAAGGAAATAAGAAGAGATGAATTAGAAGAGTTTGTGCTAACAGAACTAGAAAAACATGTATTAAATGACAATGCAATACCAGCTTTAAGTAAGGAATTAAATAAGAAGTTACAAGATAAGAATCATAGTAATGAAGAAATGCTAAATAGTCTTAGAAATAAGCTTACCAAGGTCAATAAGGAGATAGAAAATATATTAAATGCTATTATGAATGGAATAGTAAATAATATGTTGAAAGAGAAGCTAGATGAGTTAGAACAAGTGAAGTTGAACTTAGATCTTAAAATAAATGAACTATCTATAGAAAGAGTAGATGGAGAAGAAGATCTTATAACAGAAGAACAGATTAGACAAATGTTTGGTATGTTTAAAGAGTTTGTATTAACTAGAAATTTACCAGAGTGTAAAAAGTTTATAGGAGATTATGTAAAGGAAGTGATAATATATAAAGACCACATTGAGGTAATATTCAATGTGGTCTTTTCTTTTGTAGATAATGAGATAAATCATGACCTTAAAATATCAAAAAAAAGGTGATAATAAAAATAAAATAGTGCTTATATAAAAAAATATAAGTACTATTTTGTGCAAAATAGTCTTGTTTTGATTGAAAAAAAGTATTAAAATTGGTATACTTTTATTAAGAAGAGGAATACTTTATATTAAAGATATCTCACTTCTTAATAAAAATAATAAGGGGAGTCATATGTGTAGAAAGTTATATGATTTCAGTGAAGCTGATATCGAAGAATATTTAAAAAAATTTAATGAATGTTTAGATAATGGAAGATATACAATATCTAGAAATAAAAATAGAAATAAAAATGATAGATATATGTTAAGATATGATATTAATGATTCTAAGGCATTAGATATTTTAAAAAGCATAAGAGTGCAAGATTTCTGCTTTGCTATGGAAAATGAGCATGAGAACTATAAGGATGAGATATTATATCAATTTTGTAAAGAAGTAGAATTGGGAGTTAGGGGAGAGTTAGTTAACTTAGATATATTTATAAAAATTAATTTAATAGAAAATAAAGGATTTGTAATTGTAGTTTCCTTTCATAACTATGACAGAGATAAAGATGGAAATATACCATACTTATTTAGACAGAAATAAATGCAAATCTTTGAGAGAGAATATATTGGGGGATTTTATAGGAGGTTATATTATGAATAATCAATCAGCTAATAGTGTAATGTGTGAATACTGTATTGATATGGTTAAATACAGCATTAATACTAGAGTGTCAATGGAAGAAATAGATGGAATTAAATTTGAATTTGAGGAACAATACGCGATATGCAATGAATGTAATAATGAGATTTACGTTGCAGAGTTACATGATAAAAATTTATATTCATATAATGAAGCGTATAAGAAGGCTAAGGGTATTATAACAATAGAAGAAATACAATCAATTATAGATAAATATGATATAGGCAAAAAACCACTATCAAAAATTTTAGGTTGGGGAGAAAATACAGTTACTAGATATTTAAATGGGGATTTTCCTAAGAAGGATTATTCAGATAAATTAAAATCTATTATGGAATCTCCATATAAGCTACTAGATTTATTAGATGAAAATAATACCCAAATATCATCAAAAAATTATAACAAATATAGATCTAATATTATCAAACATATAAATGAGCAACAATTACCCATAGAAGATGTTGCAAGGTATATTGTATCGGAAATAGATATTACACCAAAAGCTTTACAAAAAATCCTGTACTATATACAGGGATTTAGTATCGCTTTTAATAATAAATTTATGTTTAGTGATTTGCCTCAAGCATGGCAACATGGTCCTGTATACAGAGATATATATAATCATTATAGCAATTTTAAGTATAATGTTATTGATACAAGTGAATATAATATAGAATTAAATATCAATAATAACGATAAGATGCTAATTGACTGTGTATTAAAATATTTTGGAAGATTTAATGGTGATATTTTAGAACAGGCTACTCACATAGAAAGTCCATGGTTAAATGCAAGAGAAGGGCTAGCATCAAATGCACCATCAAAGAATACGATAGAGTTAGATGATATAAGACAATACTTTAATGATGTAAAATCTAAGTATAATATGATAAATTATAGTGATATAAAACAATATATAGATGATGCAGTAAGTAAAATATTATATTAACATAAAGTGGAGAGAATTGTGGATTTGATTGTTGCGATTCATCTCCACCAATACATAGACGTGGAAACGTAGAATACTTGGAACTACTAAACTTTAGAGCATAGTAGTTCCTTTTATTTTGTCTTTTAGCACACATTTAGCACACAATCAGAAAAAATAATAAATATTAGTGTTAAAAAATATTTTTATTTGAATGTTACATAAACTTATACTAT
>NZ_JANKBY010000212.1:0-6326 GCF_024621905.1 Terrisporobacter muris | reverse complement strand
GAGAATAAATTATACAATAATAAGATGTATATTTCCTATTATAAGTAATATGGGAAAATTTGCTGGTATATCTAAAGATGAAATAAGAAAAATATTTATTAAAATAAACAATGCTTATATTTACAGTAATAAATATAGTTTTAATAGTGAAGATTTAATAATTTTAATTCCTCATTGTATTCAAAATCATAATTGTAAGTTAAAAGTTACAAATGATATTGATAATTGTAAAAAATGTGGTATGTGCAAAATAAATGAGCTACTACAATTAAAAGAAAAATATAATACAAAAATATTTATAGCTACAGGAGGAACTTTGGCAAGAAAAGTTATTATTGATAATAAACCCAAAGCAGTAATAGCTGTGGCTTGTGAAAGAGATTTGACATCAGGAGTAAGAGATGTTAAGGGAATTCCAGTTCTTGGAGTTTTTAACTTAAGACCAAATGGACCTTGTGTAGATACCAATATTAATATTAAAGAAGTAGAGGAAGCAATAAGTTTCTTTACGTATAAATAAGGAGAGTGTTTTATATGGTTCCAGGTATGGGTTATGGAGGATATTACGGTATGTATTATGATAGAACGATGCTTTTATTAATACCGGCAGTTCTGTTAACTATCTATGCTCAATATAAAGTTAGTTCAACAACAAATAGATTCTTTAATGTAAGGGCAAATAGAGGCTATAACGGTGAAGAGACGGCTAGAAAAATACTAGATAGTAACGGGTTATTTAACGTTAGAATAGAAATGGTTAGAGGAAGACTTAGTGATCATTATGATCCAAGGACTAAGGTTTTGAGATTATCACAAGATGTTTATAGTGGTACATCTATAACATCAGTAGCTGTAGCAGCTCATGAATGTGGTCATGCTATACAACATGCACATGGATATGCACCTTTAAACATAAGAAGTAGCTTAGTACCTGTTGTAAATTTTGCTTCAAACATGTCTTGGATATTTATAATGCTAGGATTTTTCACAAGAGGTATTTTCTTACAAATAGGTATATTATTATTTGCTGCTTCAGTATTATTCCAGATAGTAACACTACCTGTAGAATTTAATGCATCAAGTAGGGCCTTAACTCAACTTACATCTCTAGGGATAGTAGATGATAGAGAAGTAAGACAAAGTAGAAAAGTACTTCAAGCAGCAGCCTTAACTTATGTGGCGGCAGCAGTTACTGCAATTCTTCAACTACTAAGATTAGTAATGATTGCAAATAATCGTGATGATTAATAATTAGGTCCTAGTTTACTAGGACCTTTTTTAAAACAAATCAAAAATTAATTAAATTTTGACACAACAAGGAGAAAATTATGAACGCAAGAGAAATAGCATACAAGGTTCTTTTAGATATAGAAAAGAATAAAAATTATTCGAATATGGCAATAAATAAACACTTTAAAGATGTGGAGCTATCAAATCAAGACAGAGGATTAGCAACGGAAATAATATATGGTGTAATAGAAAATAAATATTACATAGATTATATGATTGATAAGTTATCAAAAGTAAAAACAAATAAAATGGAGATATACGTTAAAACATTATTAAGAATGGGAATATATCAAATAATGTTTTTAAATAGTATATCTGATTATGCTGCGGTAAATGAAACTGTAAATTTAGCTAAGAAGAAAAATTCTAAGGTATCAGGATTTATTAATGGAATACTTAGAAATGTTATAAGACAAAAAGAAACTATAGGAGCAATAAAGGTAAAAGATGATATAGATTATTTAGCTATTAAATATTCTTATGATAAGTGGATGATAAGAAACTGGATGATTCACTTTGGTAGAGAATTTACAGAAGAATTATTAGAGGCTAATAGTCAAAGACCAAGTATTTATTTAAGAACAAATACTTTAAAAATTACTAGGGATGAACTGATTGAAAAATTAGAAAAGCAAAATATAAAAGCTTCTAAGGTAAGTGTAGTGGATGAGGCTATAAAGGTTGAAAATTTAAAAGACATAGAAAATAACTCTATTTATAAAGAAGGACTATTTACAGTGCAAGATATAAGCTCTATGCTTGTAGGTAAAGTTATGAATCCAGAAGAAAATTCTTTGGTTTTAGATGTATGTAGTGCTCCTGGTGGGAAAACTACACATATGGCTACATTAATGAATAATACAGGACAAGTAGTATCTAGAGATATATATGAGCATAAATTAAAGTTAATAAAAGCATCTTGCAAAAGACTTAATCTTACTAATGTGAATGTAGAAGAATATGATGCAATGAAGATTGACAAAGATAGCATAGGTAAATTTGATTATGTTTTAGCTGATGTTCCATGCTCAGGCCTTGGAATAATTAGAAGAAAGCCGGAAATAAAATATAAAGAAAAAGAAGAATTCAGAGATTTACCACCAATTCAAAAGAAAATACTTGAAAACGCATCTAAGTATGTAAAAAAAGGTGGAACTTTAATATATAGTACTTGTACTATACAAGATAGTGAAAATATTGATGTTATAAATGAATTTTTACAAAAGAATAAAAACTTTGAATTAGCTCCTATTAATGAGGTAAAGGTTGATTTAGATAATCAAGAAAAAGGTTATATGAAGATTTATCCTAATATTCATGAAATGGATGGATTCTTTATATCAAAATTAATTAGAGTAAGGTAGTGATAAAATGACAGCAAATAAAGTGGCATTAAAAAATATGACAGAAGAAGAATTAAAAGAATTCTTAAAAAGTATAGGTGAAAAACCATTTAGAGGTAGTCAAATATTTTCCTGGATATATAAAGGTGCTAAAACTTTTGACGATATGAATAATATACCGAAAAGTCTAAGAGAAAAATTAGAAGAGGTATCTTATATAGGAAATATAAAACTAGAATTAGCATTAGAATCAAAAACAGATAAATGTAAAAAATATTTATTTGAATTAAATGATGGAAATATAATTGAAACAGTTATGATGGATTATGGAGATAGAATAACTGTTTGTATATCAAATCAAGTAGGATGTCGAATGGGATGTAAATTTTGTGCATCTACATTAGAAGGACTAATTAGAAACTTAGAGCCGTGGGAAATTTTAGACCAAATTATGAAGGTTCAAGAAGATACTAATAAAAGAGTTTCTAATTTAGTTTTAATGGGAAGTGGAGAACCATTAGACAACTTTGAAAACACTAAAAAGTTTTTCAAATTAGTAAATGAAAAAAATGGATTAAATATAGGATATAGACATATAACTTTATCTACTTGTGGAGTTGTGCCTAAAATATATGAATTTGCTGACTTACAGCTACCTATTAATTTAGCTCTTTCATTACATTCTCCTTTTGATGAAGAGAGAAAAAAAATAATGCCTGTTGCCAATGCATATAAAATAGATGATATAATAAAAGCATGTAAGTATTATATTCAAAAAACAAATAGAAGAGTTACTTTTGAATATTCGTTAATCAGAGGTGTAAATGATTCTAAAAAAGAAGCTGATGCAATTGTAAAACTTTTAAAAGGGATGTTATGTCATGTTAACTTAATTCCTATTAACAAAGTAGAAGAAAGAGACTTTGAAAGACCTGATAAAACTTATATTTACAAATTTAGAGATATCCTAGAAAAAAATAATATTCCGGCAACAGTTAGAATATCTATGGGATCTGATATAGGAGGAGCTTGTGGTCAGCTTAGACGTAAACACAAGTAAATAAGGAGGGTAATTGCTATGATTTATAATTGTGACTCTCATGTGGGAAAAGTTAGAAAAAATAATGAAGACTACTGTATGGGGGAAATTATACAAACGGAGGATGATTGTATAGGAATATTTGCTTTAGCTGACGGTATGGGTGGCCATAAAAAAGGAGAGGTAGCAAGCAAAATAGCAGTAGAAAGTATAATAGATTTTTTAAAAGAGAATATTTCTCAAAGTGGTGGCATAAAAATGGATTATTTAGATGATATAATAAAACAAGGGTATAATTATGCTAATAAGAAAATTTATGCAAAGGCTTTAGAAGATAATTCTTGTGAAGGTATGGGCACAACTTTAGTTGTGGCAGTTATTTATAAAAATGATGTGATTATAGCTAATGTTGGTGATAGTAGAGGTTACTTATTGCATAACGATGACTTTAGAAAAATAACTAAAGATCATTCTGTAGTTGAAGAATTGGTAAATGCTAATTTAATAACTGAAGAAGAAGCTAGACGCCATCCTCGTAGGAATCAAATTACACGAGCAATGGGAGCAGAAGAAATAATTATAGTAGATATATTTAGAGAAAAATTAGAAAAAGATGATATATTACTTTTAGCAACAGATGGACTTACTGGTTGTGTAGAAGATGAATCTATAAAAAATATTATTGAACAAGATAAAGGTATTAAAGAAATTTGCCAAGATTTAATTAATGAGGCTAATAATAATTCTGGTAAGGACAATATATCTGTTATCTTAAGTAAGATTGATTAGGATGGTGATATTGTGGGAGAAACAATTTTAGGTAATAGATACGAAATCATAAGGAAAATTGGCGATGGAGGTATGGCTTTTGTTTATGAAGCAAAGGACAGACTTTTAAACAGAGTAGTAGCTGTAAAAGTTTTAAGACCAGAGTTTGTAGATGATGAAGAATTTTTAGCAAAATTTAAAAGAGAAGCAGAAGCTGTGGCTAACATATCTCATCCTAATATAGTTAATGTATATGATGTAGGCTGTGATGGTAAAGTAAACTATATAGTCATGGAGTATATAGATGGACAAAATTTAAAGGAAATTATAAAAACTGAAGGAACTTTAGATGAATATACTGCTCTTGATATAACTAAACAAATAGCAAAAGCTCTTGGAGCTGCACATAAAAAAGGGGTCATACATAGAGATATAAAACCACACAATATATTAATATCAAGTGAAGGTAGAAACGTAAAAGTAGCAGATTTTGGGATTGCAAAAGCTGCCACAAATTCGACTATGACTAATATAGGCAGTATAATAGGATCTGTTCATTATTTTTCACCAGAGCAAGCTAAGGGTAAACCGGTAAAAAATAATGCAGACTTATATTCTCTAGGAATAGTTTTATATGAAATGTTATTAGGAAAAGTACCTTTTAAGGGAGATAGCCCTATTTCTATAGCTCTTCAACACATAAATGAGGATATAGAATTTAGCTTAGAGGAAAAAACTCAAATACCTCAAAGTATTAGAACTTTAATTAAAAAGCTGACAGAAAAAGATCCTACTGATAGATATCAAAGTAGTGAAGAAGTTATTGAAGATATTGAATATATTGAGCAGAATATAGATTTAGATTTTATTAAGCAATATGATGATTTTGCTACAAGAAGAATGCCACCAGTTGAAGTAGTAGATAATTCTAATAAGTTTAAAACTTTAGGTAAAGAGCAAAAAAGAGAACCTAAAGAAGAAATGTTTGTTCAGCCTGAAAGAGAAGAAGTTGACAGCTATGACAGAAAACCTAAAAAGAAAAAAAGAAATGGATTTAAAGGTGCTATAATAGGATTACTTGTTTTAGCTATATTAGGAGTTGCTGGGATTGTAACTAATGGATTTGGGCTTTTAAATGGTAACACAGATAATAATGTAATAATTGCACCAAATTTAATTAATATGAGCTTACAAGATGCAAATAAGACTATAAATAATTTGGATTTAAAGTTAACTATCAGTGAAAGACATGATCCAGATGTAGAAAAAAATCATGTTATATCTCAAACTCCACCAGAAGGAACTGAGCTAGAAAAAGGAGATACTGTAACAATAGTAATAAGTTTAGGCCCAGAAGAATTATCAGTACCAAACTTATTAGGATTTGCACTAAAAGATGCTAAGAAAATTCTTGAAAAAGATGGCCTAGTGTTAGGTAGCGTAAGTTATGATTATAGCGAAATTTATAAAGAAGGTACTGTGATTAATCAAAGTCCAATTGCAGGTGCAGGAAGTATTAAAAAAGGTGATACTGTTAATGTGGTTGTAAGCAAAGGTCAAAAGCCAGAAGAAAAACCAAATGAAGAAGAAAAACCATCTGATGATGATAATTCTGATCAAAATAACAATAACAATAACAACAATGATAGTAATAATAACGATGATGGTAATAATTCGAATAATAATAATAATAATTCGAATAATGGTGGCAATGCTAACAATGGTAGTGATAATAACTCAGACAACACACAAAATGGAAACAATAATTCTGGAGATCAACAAACTAGCAATATAAATAATGATGATGACGATAATGATTAAAGTATAAAATTAAATCATATAAACAAAATATAAGTAAGCATTATGCTTACTTATATTTATTTTTA
>NZ_JANKBY010000211.1:0-6331 GCF_024621905.1 Terrisporobacter muris | reverse complement strand
CCGATCTCTAATTATAATATTTGTAAAGGTGATTTTTGTTGAAGGGAGATTTATAATGGGGAAAGTTAAAAGTAGACGAAGTAAAAAACAATTCGCTAAAGATAAAAATATTGAAATATCCGTTCAAAGATATTTAGTTGATGCCTTAAGTTATATGGCTCTTGGTCTTTTTGCTTCTTTATTAATAGGTACAATTTTTAATACTTTAGGAGATAAATTGGGAATCAGTCTATTTACAGATGTGATTAATCCACTTGCTAAACAAGTTACAGGTCCTGCTATTGCTGTTGCCATTGCTTATGGGCTTCAAGCACCTCCTTTAGTTATGTTTTCTTGTGCTTTAGTTGGTGCTTGTGGAAATGAACTTGGAGGACCTGTTGGTGCTTTTGTAGCAACTATTTTTGCAGTAGAAATTGGTAAAATCGTTTCAAAAGAAACAAAAATTGATATACTAGTTACTCCTGCTGTAACTATTTTAGTTGGAGTATTAGTTGCTCAGTTTACCGGTCCTGCTGTATCTGCGTTTATGACAACATTTGGAAGCTTGATTATGAAAGCAACAGAAATGCAACCTATATTTATGGGAGCATTAGTTGCTGTATTAGTAGGAATAGCTTTAACTCTACCAATTAGTAGTGCAGCTATTTGCATAATGTTAGACCTTAGTGGACTAGCTGGTGGTGCCGCAACAGTAGGATGTTGTTGCCAAATGGTTGGTTTTGCAGTAATGAGCTATAAAGAAAATGGAATGGGTGGATTATTTGCCCAAGGGATTGGAACTTCTATGCTACAAATGCCAAACATAATAAAGAACTGGAAAATTTGGATACCTCCAACATTAGCTTCTGCTATTATTGGTCCATTATCTACTACTATATTTAAAATGGAGAATATTCCAATAGGTTCTGGTATGGGTACTTGTGGTTTTGTAGGTCAATTTGGTACTGTTACTGCCATGGAAGCTGCTGGAAAGGGTGGTTCTATGATGTGGCTAGGGATTTTACTTCTTAATTTTATTTTACCAGCTATTACAACTATTATCATAGCTAAGTTTATGAGAAGTAAGAATTTAATAAAGCCTGGTGACTTAAAGCTTGATATATAAAATTCACTTCGCCTAAGCGACTATGTCGGCGAAACACTTTATGGCGCAACGACTTTGTCTGTTGCTTATAAAAAAATAAGGCTGTGTAATCACAGCCTTATTTTTTTAATACATTTTTTAATAACCAATCTATAGAACCTTTAGTGTTTTTCCATAAACTTATTGACTCTTCACAGTAGAAGTTTGCTTCGTTAAATAATACAGGGTTTATATATACACCTGACATTTGCATAAAAGCTGTCCATTTTATTAATTTTAATGCTATATATTTATTACGGTTAACTGCATCTTTTAATGCATCTTTTGCCATAAACATATTTTTATTTTTATAGTAGTATAAAACTTTACTATATGACCATGTTGCACTTTTATCATCTTTGTATCTTGCAAACAAGTCATTTACTTCTTTTCTATCATTTTTTTCGATAAGTATATTTATTAATTTATATCTTATTCCTTGATGATCTAGTGGGTTTAAATTTAATAATAATTCGTATACTCTCTTAGCCGAATCATAATCTTTATTATCATTAAATAAATTTCCTAAATCTTGTAAAGCTATCATATATGGTTTTGTTATTTCATCTTCCCAATATACAACTTCACCGTTATTTGCTATCATTTCTACTGCTACTTTTATAGCATTTTCAAAGTTTTCAACTTTAACTTTAAAATCATTAGATTCATGAGCTAACTTCATGAAGTTTTGATATATTTGTTGCTTTTCGTCTTTTACTGGTGCTTCAGTAGTTACTACAACTTCTTCTTTAGCTACTACTTCTTTTTCTTCTACAGTTTCAGTCGTCTCATTAGTAGAATATACTATTACTGATTGATCATTTTCTTCTAAGTTTAAGATTTCTTTAACAGCTTCAGCTTTATTTTTTATCGTTCCTGCTGATACTCCTATTTTTTGAGAGAAATCTTTCTTTGTCATGTACATTGGATGTTTTTTGTTAAATACTCCGTTCATATCTAATACTATGTTTAATATAGAAGCAGCCCATATATCAGTTCTTGAAGTACCTAATATTTCTGCATTTGCATCTTCTAATCTGTCTAGGATTTCCACACTCTTTTGAGTAAAATTTCTGTTTAAATTTTCATTTGAGAAATCCATTATTATATCTTTTATTTGTGATTTTGTATTGCTCATTTAAATCCTCCATATTACATTAAAAATAACACTATTTACTATTATAACATTTTTTTTTAAAATGTATATTTAAACTTTAAAAATCTTTAATATATGATAATAAAATTTTATCACATTAAGAGGAAATTTGCGTTTAGAATAAAAAAACTCTAGGAATATCCTAGAGTTTTTTATTACTCATTTATTACAACTGCTATAAATTCTAAATCTTCACTACCTATATTTTCTATACAGTGTTTATTTCCATCAGCAGTATATATTGCATCACCTTCGTTTACTTCTACAAACTCATCATTGTCTAAAACTTTACCTTTACCTTTTAGTATGTAGTAAATTTCAAAATCGTCCACATGATCATGCATGCCTATAGAACATCCTACTGGTATAATTATTTTTGAAAATAGTTTTGCCTTTCCCCTTAAGTCATCACCTTCAACAATAAATTCCCTTTTAACTAAACCTTTACCATCTTTTAAATTAGATTCATCTTTTCTTATTTGTGATTTTCTTATTATCATATAAACCCCTCCCTTTATAATACACAATAATAATATCAAAGTTATTAGATCTTATCAATAAATGATCCTTCATAAAAATTTACATATTTACTTTTACATCATATTTTTCTAAAGCATCTTCTAATAATGTGCTTTGTTTATTATTACTTAAAGTTTTTATAAGAGATTCTTTCTCATCATCAAAATCACCGTATCGTTCACCAGTCTTTTTAATAATATGATATCCATAATTAGTTTCCACAACTTTAGGATAAATTTGATCTACCTTTAAAGAAAATGCTGCATCTTCAAAGCTTTCATCCATTTGTCCTTTAGTGAAATATCCTAAATCACCACCACTACTAGCAGTATAAGTATCATCCGTATTTTCTAGAGCTAAATCATCAAAACTGTCTCCATTTAAAGCTCTCTTAAGTAGTCTTTCTGCCAACGCTTTATTTTCTTTCTTTTTATCATCACTTACTTCATTGCCCTCTTCATCATAATTACTTATTAAAATATGAGATGCTCTTATCTCAAAGAATTCTTCTTTATTGTTATTGTAATAATTTTTTGCTTCTTTTTCACTTACTTCAGAATTATCTTGTAAATACTTAGTAGCTACCATTTCTTTCTTTAAACTTTCTTTGATATAATCCTTAGTTAAATCAAATCTTTTTAAAAACTCATCTTCTGTTAAATTAAATGATGATTCTATTGATGACATAGTTTTAGAGTAATTACTATCTACTTCATCATTAGTTACTGTAATCTTTGCCTCTTTTCCTGCTTTATATAAGGCTTCCAAATTTGTCATATAATTTATTGTATTGACTTCTTGTGATTCAATTTCTTCATTTGATAACTTCTTTAAACCTTGGTAGTAGAAGTATGGCTCCATTCTCTTTGAAAAATCTTCACCTGTTATTTTAACATCTCCAACACTGGCTAATACTTGTGACTTTGTATAAGATTTATGAGTAGCTGGCAAGTTTCTTCCCACATCTGTTCCTACATAAAAACCTGCACCTATTCCTATAATTGCTACAAATAACATAGATAAAATTGTCTTACCTCTTTTACCATCTATGTATTTTTTTAATTTACCTTCTTTTGTTTCACTATTATCTTTATGTGAATGATTTACAGTCTCTTCTTTAGTTTTAACACCATCAATGTTTTCATTTTCTTTGTTTGGTTTGTCTTGAGACATTTGGATCCTCCTAAATTTATTTCTTATCTATATATTACAACATATAATTTTTTTTGTGTGAATAGAAATAGAAAGTAATATGAAATTTTCATGAATTTTTAAATTTATTTATAACTTTCGTAATAAAAAAGGAGTAATTACTATTGTTCCAATTAAACCATCTATCATATCTATCATTGTGTCTTTTAGACCGCCTGCTTGACAATTTATTTTAAATAATACGTCTAAAGAAAATTCTAAAATTTCCCATAAATTTGATATTCCTAAACTAAACATAAAAATAAAAATAAAGAAGAAAGCCTTTTTTATTTTTTTTCTGTCTTCTTGTTTTGTACATACATTAATAACTGTATATGCAACCACACTTCCAATAGCACCCGACCATATATGTAATGCATCATCATAATGATTTATTTTGTATAGTCCATAAGAAGTTCCAAGGACAAGAGAAAATAATATAAATAAATCAAGCATAATTATTAACATATCATTAAATAAATAGTCAAACTTTTTATTCCCAAGTCTAAGAATGTAAGTTGCTATGATACATGCTGTACAAATAGCTGCATAGTTATATTTTTTAATGTATATTAAGTAAACTACAGATATACCATAAAATACATAAAGTAGTATATTTAATATCTTTAGTAAATTTATTTTTTTCATATTGTTAGTCCTTATAATTATAATATTTTAGGATCAATTTTATTTTTACCTTCACCATAAGTTTTTAGAGGTCTTAAAGCTGGTCCATTTAAAATATCTCCTTTATAAGAAAATCTACTTCCATGACAAGGACAGTCCCATGTTTTTTCACCACTATTAAAGGTAAGTTCACAACCTAAGTGAGTACAAGTAATATCTACTATATATAAATGATCGTCTTTATCTCTATAAGCTCCATATCTTTTACCATGTATACTTATAGTTTTTCCTTCTTCTTTCTTAGGTAATTCACTGCTTCCTGATATAAATTTACCTTTTATATAGTCAATTGCAACTTCCATATTATTTTCTAAAAACTTCATGTTTAAATAACTTTTTAAGCGACTTGGATTATATAATGCTTCATATTTAGAGGAGTTTTTAGTTATTAAATCTTTAATTAAAATAGCTCCTGCACTACTATTACTAAGTCCCCACTTGCTAGTACCTGTTATTATATATACATTATTTTTTTCATTATTAATTCTTCCCATAAAAGGTATATTATCAAAAGATACATAGTCTTGTGTAGACCAACTCCCTATAATTTCTTCCACATCAAAAGTTTCTTTTGCAAATCCTTCTATTGCTTTAAAATTATCACATTCTTTGATACATTTTCCTGTTTTGTGATCTTGTCCTCCAGCTATTAAAAGATCACTTCCTTTGTCATCTTTACAAGACCTAAATGTTCTTGTTGGATTTTCTACGTTAATATAATTACCTTCTAATATTTTATTTTTTAATTTTCCGCATAGCAAATAAGATCTTGAAGCTTCCTCTTTTGCAAAGAAAAATCTTAATCCATCATACCAAGCATTACATGATGTTAGTATTAAATTCTTCGCTTTAATAATATTATTATTGGCGCATTTAACTACACATTCTTCATCTATATTTACATCAACTACTGGAGTATTTTCATAAATTTTCACACCTAATTTTTTATTTATTTTTGCTAAAGCATCAACATATTTCTTAGGATTAAATTGACCTTGATTTTCAAAACATAAAGCGCTCTTAATATTTAGAGGAACATCTTTTATATTATTCATATACTCACAAGGTATCCTTAATTTATTACAAATTTCATATTCTTTTTTTATATCTTTAATATATTTTTCTTCTTCAGTATAAACAAAACTTGGAACCACTTTAAAATTACAATCTATATTATTTTCTTCTATTATATCTTTAATAAGTTTTAGTCCTTCCTCGTTGGCATCATAATAAAGTCTGGCTTTTTCACTAGAGTACTCTTTTTCTATGATAGAATATATAAGTCCATGTTGACTAGTTACTTTTCCTGTATTTCGTCCTGATGCTCCAAATCCAATTTCATCAGCTTCCACAATAGTTACTTTTTTATTTTCTTTTGCTAATAAATAAGCTGTAGTAAGCCCAGCTATACCACCACCTACTATTAAACAATCTGTATTTATATCATTATTTAAACTTTCATAGTTTTCCTTATTTTTTGAGGATAAAATCCAATATGAATTCTTCATTTTTTATTCCTTTCTTAGTTAATAATACTTATTATTAACAATAGCATTCTAAAAAATTCGCCTTACTTAAAGCTATATTTGCATACTACACATAAAACTTTTTTTTCATATACATAAGTTTTATAACCTTGATTTTTATACTTATTT
>NZ_JANKBY010000210.1:0-6339 GCF_024621905.1 Terrisporobacter muris | reverse complement strand
TGTTAATATGGTAAAAATTGCTTAACTTCTGTATATAATGAAATAAAAAGGAGTGAATAGTATGACTACTATAGCTTGGGTATTTATGGGTACAGCTTTTCTTATAATTGCAGGAGCAGCAATACTATCTTTAAATAGAATATTAAAAAATGAAAAATAATATTCTAATAGGCTTTCATACTGTTTTTTAGACAATAAATTATACGGCATAATAAGTAAAATTATATACATTAATGTAAAATAGCTATTTATGAAAATAAATAGCTATTTTTTAGTTTTAAGGGTATATTTTAAAGATAACATATAAATTGTGTTATATGATATAATAACAAAAGACAAAGGAGGTAGAAATATGGAGATTGACAGACAAAAACTTACTCCTATGATGAAACAATACTTTGAATGTAAGGATAAATATCCTGATTGCATATTGTTTTTTAGATTAGGAGATTTTTATGAGATGTTCTTTGAAGATGCAATAGTTGCTTCAAAGGTACTTGAAATAGCATTAACAGGAAAGTCTTGCGGCTTAGAAGAGAGAGCGCCTATGTGTGGTATTCCCTTCCATGCAGCTGCTTCATATATATCGAAATTAGTAGAAGCTGGATACAAAGTTGCTATTGGTGAACAGATGGAAGATCCACAAACGACAAAAGGCATAGTAAAAAGAGAAGTAATTCAAGTAGTGACGCCAGGAACTGTTTTAGAAGGAAATTTACTTGAAAATAAAAAGAATAATTACTTAATGTCTTTATACAAAGTTAATGATAATTTTGGACTTTCATATGTGGATATTAGTACAGGAGAAACTAATGCCACACTTATTAAAGAAGATAAACTTATTGAAGAAATAGCTAAGGTTAGCCCTTCGGAAATTATATTAAATGACTTAAGCTTCAAGGATAATTTGAAAAATATAGCCATAATGGGGAACATTTATATAAATGAAAATTTTGATGAGAATTATTTAAACACAAATATATTAAGTGAATACTTTAGTGAAGACTACTTAGAAACTTTAAGGTTTGATGATAAAAATTTAATTAAAACTAGTTTATGCATACTTCTTAATTATATATATAATACTCAAAAACAAATTACATCAAATATAAATGTAATAAACATATATAATCCTAGTGAATATATGGTTCTTGATATGTTTACTAGAATAAACCTAGAATTAACTCAAACAATTAGAGGTTCTAAAAAGAAAGGTTCACTACTTCATGTGTTAGATAAAACATCTACTGCCATGGGTGGAAGACTTCTTAGAAAATATGTGGAAGAGCCCTTGGTTAATAAAAAAAGAATAGATGAAAGACTTGATGTTATAGAAGAGATAAAGGATGATTTTTCTCTTAGAGAAGACTTAATAGATATACTAAAAAATGTCTACGACATAGAAAGAATTTGTGGGAAAATTGCTTTTGAAAAAGTAACACCAAAAGAAATGATTAACTTAAAAAATTCCATAGAAAAGCTTCCGCTTCTAAGAGATAGAATAAACTCATGTGATGGAACTACTATAAAAAAATATATAGATTCTATGGAAGACTTAAATGATATTTATAAGCTAATAAATGAAGCTATTAAGGAAGAGCCAAGTTTAACTATTAAAGATGGTAATATAATAAAATCTTCTTATAATGAAGAGTTAAGAGAACTTAGAAATATTTCTAAAAATGGTGCCTTCATGATAAAGGATATAGAAAATCGTGAAAGAGAAAAAACAGGAGTTAAATCACTTAAAATAGGATTTAATAAGGTATTTGGATACTATATAGAAATAACTAAGGTAAATCTAGCTAACTTAGATTTAGAAGGTAGATATATAAGAAAGCAAACTCTAAGTAATGCAGAAAGATTTATAACAGAAGAGTTAAAAGAGATAGAAGATAAAATATTACATGCTGAAGAAAAAATAAAAGCATTAGAATATGAAATTTTCGTTAAAATAAGGCAAACTATTTATAATAATATAGATAGAATTCAAAATGTGGCCAAAATTATAGGAAATATAGATGTATTTACTTCATTTGCCACAGTGGCTCACATAAATAACTATGTTAAGCCAAATATAAATATTGATAATAAACTTGATATAAAAAATGGACGTCATCCAGTAATAGAAAATATAGTTGGAGAAGAAAATTTTGTTCCAAATGATACTTACTTAAATACTGGAGAAAATATTATCAATATAATTACAGGACCAAATATGGCAGGTAAGTCTACTTATATGAGGCAAAGTGCCATAATTTGTTTAATGGCTCATATGGGTTCATTTGTCCCAGCAGAATATGCAAATATTCCGATTTGCGATAGAATTTTTACAAGAGTAGGTGCTAGTGATGACTTATCGCAAGGTCAATCTACTTTTATGGTGGAAATGAGTGAAGTTTCTCACATACTAAAAAATGCTACAGACAAAAGTTTAGTTATATTAGATGAAATAGGTAGGGGTACATCTACTTATGATGGTATAAGTTTAGCTTGGTCAATAGTTGAATATATAGAAAAATATATTAAGTGTAAAACTTTATTTGCTACTCACTATCACGAGTTAACGGAGCTAGAAAATGAGTTTGATGAAGTTAAAAATTACTCTATTGCAGTAAAAGACGATGGAGAAAATATAATATTCCTTAGAAAAATCATAGATAGTCCAGCAGATAAAAGTTATGGTATTTATGTTGCTAAACTTGCTAAGCTTCCTGATGAAGTTATTAATAGATCATCAGAAATTTTAAAGGATTTAGAAAAAAATCACATATATAACGGCTACGCCATAAATGGAATAGCTAATAATGAAGAAAATTCTTTAGAAAATGGGCAAATTAGCAAAAAGAACGAATGTTCGTCAGCCGAAAATATAGCACTTAATAAAGAAAATTCGATAAATAATATAGAATTAGAACTAAAAAAACTTGAGCAAAGCAATCTTAAAAATGAATATGAATCATTAAAAATAGAACAAGAAAGTTTAAATAAAACTTATAAAAAACTAAGAAAAGATTACGATAAATTAACTGAAGAATATGAAAAAATAAAAAATGAGAGTTCAGTAAATAACTTAAATAAAGCAAATAAAGAAGCTGCTCTAACAGTGGATCAAATAACTTTTGATATAGTTGAAGATAATAATATATTAGACGAAATAAAAAATCTTGATATATTAAGTATGACACCACTAGATGCAATGAATGCACTATTTAACCTTCAAAAGAAGGCAAAGAATAAATAGAATTCATAAAGTAGCTTAAGAGATAAAATCCACGATGTGGCTTAAAATTTCATGAGCCAACACTGTGGCTTAAAATTATTCTTTGGAGGAATATTATGTCAAAGAAAATAAATATATTAGATGATTTAACAATAAATAAAATAGCAGCAGGAGAAGTAATCGAAAGACCTTCTTCTGTCACTAAAGAATTAATAGAAAACTCCATAGATGCTGGTGCTACACAAATAGTTATAGACATAGTTGATGGAGGAAAAAAACAAATAAGAATTACGGATAATGGTAGTGGAATTTTATCTAGTGAAGTGGATAAATCGTTTTTAAGACATGCTACTAGTAAAATAAAAAAAATAGATGATTTATATGACCTATATTCTTTAGGCTTTAGAGGAGAGGCTTTAGCTTCTATAGCTTCTGTTTCTCGCTTAGAAATGATTACAAAAACTAAAGATGAACCATTGGGAACGAAGGTTGTTTTAGAGGGTGGAAAAGAAGTTGTAAAAGAGCCTGTGGGAACAAAGAATGGAACTACAATGATTATAAAAGATTTATTCTTTAATACTCCTGTTAGACAAAAGTTTTTAAAATCAACTCATGCAGAAACTATCAATATAAGTGATTTAATTAATAAACTTGCCATAGGAAATACACATATTCAATTTAAATATATAAACAATGGTAAGCTAATGTTAAACACACCAGGAGATGGTAAGCTTATTTCTGTTATTAGAAGTATATATGGAAAAGAAATAGTTGAAAATTTAATAGAAATTAATGAAGAAGGTAAATATTGTAATATCTGTGGATATATGGGTAATAATAATATTTATCGTTCAAATAAAAACTTACAACATATTTACATAAATAATAGATTTGTCAAAAGTAAAATAATACTAGACGCTATAAGTGAAGCATATAAAGGTATTATACCAATTAATAAGTATGGCGTATGTTTCCTAAATATACATATAAATCCATCCAAAATAGATGTTAATATACATCCTACAAAAATGGAAATTAAATTTGAAGATGATAAAGATTTATATATAGAAATTAGAGATTTACTAAAGAAAAAATTATTAAATACTGCTTTAATTGGCAAGTATGAAATTTATGATAAAAAACCTATTGTAAATGAAAGTAAAGAGATATATTTAGAGAAGAAAGAAATTATACCACAAGCAAATACTGTAAAAGATATAAGTATGGCTACGCCATCAATAAAAGAGTTGGATAGTAGTAATACCTTTATGTCACTAGAAGAAGCTTTAAAGCAAGGTACTAATAAAGAAGAAGCTAATAAAGACTTAAATAGTACTAGTATAAAAGAAAAAATAATACAAGATAAAATAAATAAAAAAGAAGATTTAAATGAAGATGTTAAGCTTCAACCTATAGAAAATAAAAGTGGAGAATACTTTATTGATGGTGTTGTTGATGTGAGTAAATCATTTACCTTTGATGAACTAGATTCTTTAAGTAAAATTGATAAAAATAAGATTGATGAAAAAGAAAATTACACTCAAATAGGTGGAGAAGAAAGTACAATAAAATCAAATGAAAATAGATTTTCAATTACAGATTTTAGAGTTGTTGGAAGCATACTTAATACTTATATTATACTTGAAAAAAATAACTCTATGTATTTATTAGATCAGCATGCAGCTCACGAAAAGGTATTATACGAAGAATATATGAAAAAATTTAAAAATCATAAAATAGATATGCAAATGTTATTAGATCCAATAGTACTTGAAATATCTAATATAGATATGCTAAAAGTAGAGAGTAATCTTGATTTGTTTTTAAATTTTGGTTTTGAAATTGAGTTATTTGGAAATAATCACATTATGATAAGAGGTGTGCCTACTATTTTTGGTAACCCTGAAAGTGAGAAATTTATTCTTCAAATTATTGATAATATAGATGATTTGAAAAATAGTTATGATTTAAAAGGGGATAAATTTGCATCCATGGCATGTAGAGCAGCCATAAAAGCAAATGATAAAATTCATACTATGGAAATGAAAAAGCTTCTATCTCAAATGGAGGTATGTGAAAATCCATTTACATGTCCTCATGGTAGACCTACCATAGTTGAAATATCAAAAAAAGAAATTGAAAAAATGTTTAAAAGAATTATGTAAGATGAGTAAGGAAGGAAGCCTATGAAAAAGATACCACTTATCATCCTAACAGGACCTACGGCCGTTGGGAAAACAGCTTTATCAATAGAACTTGCAAAAGACTTAAATGCAGAAATTATATCTGCTGATTCTATGCAAATATATCAATATATGGATGTGGGAAGTGCTAAAGTTACTAAAGAAGAAATGAATGGTGTAATTCATCATATGATAGATGAAGTTAAGCCAGATTTTCCATTTTCAGTATCAGAATTTCAGCATAGAGCAGGTAAATATATAAAAGAAATAGCTAATAAAGGAAAAAATGTATTAGTTACTGGAGGAACTGGTTTATATCTTAATTCATTAATATACAATATGGATTTTGCTAAGTCCAATGCGAATTCTGAAATAAGAGAAAAGCTGGAAAAAGAACTACAAGAAAAAGGCATAGATTATATGCATGAAAAGTTAAAGTCACTAGACAGTGAAGCAGCTTCTAGGATACATAAAAATAATAGTAAAAGAGTTATAAGGGCCTTAGAAGTATGTTTAGATGGAAAGAAAATGCAAGACTTTTCAACTGATTTAAGATACAACGAAGACTATTTACCAATAATAATAGTTTTAAATCGTGATAGAGAAATTCTTTATGATAGAATAAATAAAAGAGTAGATATTATGATGGAAAATGGATTAGTTGAAGAAGTTAAGAATTTGCTAAACATGGGATACGATAAAAATTTAATATCTATGCAAGGAATTGGATATAAAGAAATTGTCAAATATTTAGAGGGTGAATATACTTTAGAAGAAGCTATCGAAATAATCAAGAGAGATTCAAGACGATATGCCAAAAGGCAAATAACTTGGTTTAAAAGATATAAGGATAGTAAATGGTTTGACTTAGGAAAATATAATAATATAGAAATACTAAAGGAAGATATTTTGAACTTTATTGAAAATATATCT
>NZ_JANKBY010000020.1:0-24984 GCF_024621905.1 Terrisporobacter muris | reverse complement strand
GTTCATTTGGTAAAAGATTTTTTCCACTTCTTTCACTTTTAATGCATCTAATTGTGAGTTGATATTAATGTTTTGTCTCAATTTACATTCCCCCTTTATAGTAATTATATCATTTAAACATATATTTTACTATATTATCAAATATATACATTTTGTTATAATTAATTAACTTTTTTACAACAAAAAAGCCACTTCGCCTGAGCTACTACGTCTACGAAACATTTCATGTCGCTAGTAGCTTCTCCTGTTGCTCAAGTCACAAAGTTAGAAACTATATGTCATCTCCAAAACAGATAACATATAGTTTCCTTATAATAAAAAAAGGAGAGCAAAACTCTCCTTTTTATTATTTAGCATATTCTATAGCTCTTGTTTCTCTTATTATACTTACTTTTATTTGACCCGGATATTCAAGCTCGTCCTCAATTTGTTTAGTCATATTTCTAGCTAATAAATGAAGCTCTTCATCATTTACGCTATCTGGTTTAACCATTATTCTAATTTCTCTACCAGCTTGTATTGCATAAGATTTTTCTACACCTTCATAAGAGTTAGCTATTTCTTCAAGTTTTTCTAATCTCTTAATGTAAGCTTCTAGAGTTTCTCTTCTTGCTCCTGGTCTAGCTGCTGATATTGCATCTGCTGCTGTAACTAGAACCGCTTCAACAATTTGTGGTTCATAATCTCCATGATGAGTACTCATTGCATGTATAACATCCTTAGATTCTTTGTATCTTCTAAGTAAATCCATACCTATTTCAACATGAGTTCCTTCCATTTCATGGTCTACTGCCTTACCTATATCATGAAGTAATCCAGCTCTTTTAGCTAATTTTATATCTGCACCAATTTCTGCAGCCATAATTCCTGCTATATGAGCAACTTCTATTGAGTGTTTTAATACATTTTGTCCATAACTTGTTCTGTAGTTTAATCTACCAAGTAATTTAACTAACTCAGGATGTAATCCATGTACCCCAGTTTCGAAAGTAGCTTGTTCTCCAAACTCTTTGATGATATTATCAACTTCTTTTCTTGCTTTTTCTACCATCTCTTCTATTCTCGCTGGATGTATTCTTCCATCTGATATTAACTTTTCTAAAGCTATTCTTGCTACTTCCCTTCTAATAGGATCAAAACCTGATAAAATCACAGCTTCTGGAGTGTCATCAATTATAAGATCTATACCTGTTAAAGTTTCTAAAGTCCTTATATTTCTTCCCTCTCTACCTATTATTCTCCCCTTCATTTCATCATTTGGTAAATTAACAACAGTTACTGTTGTTTCTGCAACATGATCTGCTGCACATTTTTGGATAGCATAGCCTATTATCTCTCTAGATTTCTTTTCAGCTTCCTCTTTAGCTTGTGTTTCAATATCTTTTATCATTATAGACATTTCATGTCTTACTTCTCTTTCAGCATTAGTAAGAATTATTTCTTTAGCTTTTTCACAAGTAACTCCAGATATATCTTCAAGCTTTTCAAGTTGCTTAGTTTTTATTTCTTCTATTTCTTCTTCTTTTCTTTGTACTACTTTTAACTTTTCATTTAAAGTTGTTTCTTTAGTTTCTAAATTTTGTTGTTTTCTTTCTATTGATTGCTCTTTTTGAAGAACTCTTCTTTCGTAATTTTGTACTTCCTTACGTCTTTCTTTTTGTTCATTTTCAGCGTCAGTTCTCCATTTATGAATTTCTTCTTTTGCTTCTAATAATTTTTCTTTTTTTATTGTTTCTGAGTCTTTATTTGCTTTATCTATTATATCTTTGGCTAAGTCTTTAGCTTCACCAATTTTAGTTTCAGATATGTTTTTTCTAACAAAATATCCAACTATAATACCAATAGCTAAACCAACTATGCTTGCTATTATTTCTATGACATCCACCTCCTTTTGTAATAATCCCAAAATATCAATATTATTCTTTAACATCATTTAAATTATGCCTTTTTTAACTAGAAGGCCCAAGTTTTAAATTTAATAAAGTTTCTTTATCTATAATCTTGGAATACTTTAAATAAAATCATCATAATTTAAAATATTTTATCCTCTTTTAATTTTATAATTTTTTCTAATTCATGTCAAGTTTATAGGAGGGGTGTATTTATTTTTATTATTCAATTTCACTATCTTCTTCCACAACTGCTTTATCAAGATTATAATGTGCTCTAACCTTAGCATTTATTTCATCAGTCAAGTCCATATTATCGGCTAAGAATTTCTTAACATTCTCTCTACCTTGTCCAAGTTTTATATCATTGTATGCATACCATGAACCTGATTTTTTAACTATATCAACATCTGCTGCTATATCTAGTAAATCACCTATTTTAGATATTCCTTCTCCATACATTATATCAAATTCAGCTTGTTTAAATGGAGGAGCTACTTTGTTTTTAACAACTTTTACTCTTGTTCTATTACCAAGTACCTTATCTCCTTGTTTAATGCTATCTATTCTTCTTACATCAAGTCTTACTGATGAGTAGAATTTAAGAGCACGTCCACCTGTTGTAGTTTCTGGATTACCAAACATTATACCAACTTTTTCTCTTAATTGGTTTATAAATACTGCTACACAGTTTGATTTTTTTATTGAACCAGTTAACTTTCTTAAAGCTTGAGACATAAGTCTTGCTTGAAGACCAACGTGAGAGTCTCCCATTTCTCCTTCAATCTCTGCTTTTGGAACTAAAGCTGCAACTGAGTCAACTACTATTATATCTATGGCACCAGATCTTATTAAAGCTTCTGTTATTTCAAGAGCTTGTTCTCCTGTATCTGGTTGTGAAATTATTAAATTATCTATATCTACACCCAAAGCTTTTGCATATACTGGATCTAGAGCATGCTCTGCATCTATGAATGCTGCTATACCTCCATTTTTTTGTGCTTCAGCTACTGTATGAAGTGCAACCGTTGTTTTACCTGAAGATTCTGGCCCGTATATTTCAACTATTCTCCCCTTTGGAAGTCCACCTATACCTACTGCAATATCTAGTCCTATAGAACCTGTAGATATTACATCTATATTCATTGATGTTGCCTCCCCAAGTCTCATAACAGATCCTTTACCAAAGTCTTTTTCTATTTTTCCTAAAGCCTGATTAAGTGCTTGTAATTTTTCTTTTTCTATACTCATCTTATTCATCCTTCCTTTTTCACAAACATTTGTTCTATACATTATATTTATTATATCCTATAAAACTTTCTTAGTCAATTGAATTTGATCTTTATCTCAAAACTCTGCAATAAAGGTTTGTCTTCACATATATTATAAATTACTTTCTATCTAGAGGCCTACATTTATATTTATAAACTTATATGTAAACTTTTATACGAATATTTTTTATTTTTTTAAAAAAATCCTTCCTGAATTTAATCAAGGAAGGATTTTTGATTTATTTACTATTCTTAAGTTATTTACTATTCATAAATAATTTCCTATTTTTATATAAGTAATCTGCTCCAGAATATAAAGTGAAAAATGTTGCAATTAACATAAATATTGTTCCAACTTGTAATAATAAATTATTACTTAAGTTAGCACCAAGCAGTAATATTATTACTGCTAACATCTGACTTATTGTTTTTATTTTTCCTCCACCACTGGCAGCTATAACTTTTCCATCAGCCGCAGCTATAGCTCTTAAAATGCTTACAGTAAGTTCTCTTGCAACTATAATAATAACCATCCATCCTGCAACTAAGCTTGATTCTATCATACATATAAGAGCTGATATTACTAATAATTTATCTGCTAAAGGGTCCATAAACTTTCCAAAGTCAGTAACTAAATCATTTTTTCTTGCAATATAGCCATCTAATGCATCTGTTATCGATGCAACAACAAATATTAAACAGGCTATTAAATAATGATTTGGAATATCTAGCATCATTATAATTATAAATACCGGTATTAACAAAATTCTAAGTAGTGTTAATTTATTTGGTAAGTTCATCTTGTATATCCCCCATTAAATCATACTCTAATGCAGTGTTTATTTTAACATCCACAAATTCTCCTGGATCTAGAGTAGTATGTGATTTTACATATACTATACTATCAATTTCTTCTGCATCGTATTGAGTTCTTCCAATGTATACATTGTCCTCAATTTGTTCTTCTATTAGTACTTCGTATGTTTTACCTATTTTACTTTGATTTATTTCTTCTGAGATGCTTTGTTGAATCATCATTATAACATCTCTTCTTTCTTCTTTTACTTCTTGTTCTAAATGATTAGGAAGCTTATCTGCTGCAGTTCCTTCTTCTCTTGAATAAGGGAACACACCTAATTTATCAAACTTAACTTCTTTAACAAATTCCACAAGTTCTTCAAAATCTTTTTCATCTTCACCTGGGAAACCTGTTATTAGTGTGGTTCTAAGTGTTGCATCTGGTATAGCACTTCTAATCATATTTATTTTAGATAATAATTCTTCTTTAGTAGTTTGTCTGTTCATTAATTTTAATATTTTGTTACTTGCATGTTGTATTGGCATATCAAAGTAAGAACAAATATTGTCATTTCTTTTTATAACATCTACTAATTCTTTTGTTATTGATTCTGGATATGAGTACATTATTCTTATCCATTTTGCGCCTTCTATTTTAGCTAGCTCTTCTAGTAACTGTGGTAGTCTTGCTTCTCCATATATATCAGAACCATACATTGTAGAGTCCTGTGCTATAACTACAAGCTCTTTAACTCCATTTTGCACTAAACCTTTAGCTTCAGCCACTATATCTTCTAATTTTCTACTTTTTTGCTTACCCCTTAATTTAGGTATTATGCAGTAAGTACAGTGCTTGTCACACCCTTCACTTATTTTTAAGTAAGCCATATATTCTGGTGTAGAAACATATCTTGGTAGATTTTCATTGTAAACAACTTCTATATCATTTAAGCTAACTATTTGTTTTTCTTTTTGTAGTCCTTCTAATATTTCATCAATATTTTGGTAACTTCCTGTACCTACTATTGCATCTATTTCAGGAATTTCTTCTTTTAATTCATCTGAGTATCTTTGAGCTAAACACCCTGTAACAATAAGTAACTTTAAGTTTCCAGTTTCTTTAAGATTAGCAAATTCTATTATTGTGTCTATAGATTCTTGTTTTGCTGATTCTATAAATCCACATGTATTTACTAATATTACATCTGCATCCTCAAAATCTCCTGTAAGTTTATATCCCTTTTTATTTAATATACCCATCATTATTTCTGCATCTACTAGGTTTTTCGAACAACCTAAAGATTCTAGTGCTATTTTTAACATTGTTTAACTCCTTCCACTGCTGTCTTATGAAAACTTATTAATTTTTCTGTTATGTCATTTATGTCTTCAAATTTTATTACGTCGTTATATTTATATTGGTTTACTGAGTGCATATAAAGAGGATCGTAGTAAAACACTAAAAACTTTTCAACTAACTCTTCATATTGTTCATTATCCAGTAATTCTAAGTATTCATCTACAGTTTTATTTCCTAGTCTTTTTCTAAATGTACTTATACATCCTCTTAAAGCTTGTATATTTTCTTCATTTCTATCGTAGATGTAATCTTTGCAAAGTCTTTTTACTCTATCTTTTATATCACATTCTACAAGTATATGATAGCCATCTCTTATTATGCCTTCATATATATCATTTGGAACAAGTACATGCCCTACTCTTTTACTTTCACTTTCTATAAACAAGTAATCACTTTTTGAGAAAAATAATGATTCAAATATTCTAGTTTCAAAAGTTTTTTGAGTTGGTGGTTTTTCATCATATGTTATAAATCCAAAAACAGAGCCAGTATTTCTTGCCATATATTCTAAGTCTACTATATCTATATTATTTTTATCTAATTCTATTAGTAACTCTGTCTTTCCAACTCCAGTTAATCCATGAAGAACTATAAATTGTTTTTTATCCATTATTGTACTTAGATAATCTAGTACATAATTTCTATAAGATTTATATCCTCCTTCTAATTTGTACAAATCAATTCCAATGGATGCAAGTAAATTTGCTACAGATCCACTTCTCATTCCACCTCTTGCACAGTATATTACTATATGTTCATATTCTTTTGATAATTCTTTTACTACTTTATACATATCCTTTAGCTTTGGAGAAACAAATTCAAAACCTTTATCTATGGCTTCATGCTTTCCCTCTTGTTTATATATAGTACCTACCTCACAATACTCGTCATTATCAAATAACGGCATATTATAAGCATTTAGTATATGATCATCTAAATATTCTTTTTCTGTTCTAACATCTATAAAAATGGTTTTTTCCAGCTTTAAAGCATCTTCTATTTTAATTGTTTTCAAATTTTATTCACCTTCTAATTTTGCTAATTCTTCCATTGTTATTAGTACTTTTCTAGGCTTACTTCCTTCACTAGGCCCAACTATTCCTCTTTCTTCCATCGAATCGATTAGTCTAGCTGCTCTGTTAAATCCTATTTTATACTTTCTTTGCAACATAGAAGATGATCCTTGCCCACTTTGTACTACAAAGGCAATAGCGTCTTCTAAGAATTCATCCACATCATTGTTTTTGATGTTAGCAGTTTTTGAAATAGTTTGTATTATTTCTTCTTCGTATTTAATTTCTTCTTTTACTTGGCCTTTTACAAAGTTTATTACTTTTTCAGAATCATCCTCAGATATATAAGCCCCTTGTAATCTTACTGGTTTTGCTGCTCCTAGTGGATAAAATAACATATCGCCTTTTCCAAGTAATTTTTCTGCTCCACCCATATCTAGTATTGTTCTTGAATCTGTTTGTGATGAAACTGCAAAAGCAATTCTAGATGGAACATTTGCCTTTATAACCCCTGTTATTACATCAACAGAAGGTCTTTGAGTTGCTATAATTAAATGCATACCTGCAGCTCTTGCCATTTGAGCTAGTCTACAAATATAATCTTCTACTTCGTTTGCACAAGCCATCATTAAATCGGCTAACTCGTCTATTATTATTACCACTTTAGGAAGCTTAGTTTCACTTTTTTCATTATAGCTTGTTATATCCTTAACCCCTAGCTCAGCAAATAGTTTATATCTTTTATTCATTTCTACTACTGCCCAATTTAAAGCATTAGCTGCCTTTTTAGGATCTGTCACTACTGGTGATAGTAAATGAGGTATTCCGTTATAATGAGCAAGCTCAACTACCTTAGGATCTATAAGTAATAATTTTACTTCTTCCGGTGTAGCTTTATATAATACAGAGTTTATTATTGTATTTATACAAACTGACTTACCTGAACCCGTAGCTCCTGCAACAAGTAAATGTGGCATTTTACCAATATCTGCAATAACTGGGTTACCACTTATATCTTTTCCAAGTCCTATGGCTAGCGATGATGAGTCTTCTTTAAATTCTTTACTTCCAAGTACATCTCTAAGCCCCACAACTTGAGGCTCATCATTAGGAACTTCTATTCCTATAGCACTTTTACCTGGTATTGGAGCTTCTATTCTTATACTTTTTGCAGCTAAAGAAAGAGCTATGTCATCTGATAAGTTTACAATTCTACTTACTTTAACTCCTGGATTTGGTTGCACTTCATATCTTGTTATAGTAGGACCTAAAGTTACTTGACCCATTTTTGTATCAACGCCAAAATTAGATAATGTTTTGATTAATAAAGATGCATTTTCTAATGCCTTTCTCTTATCATTTTCATTACCTTTATGTCCAATTTTAGTTAATAAATCTAAACCTGGCTTTGTGTAGTTTTCATAATTTGATTGACTATTAATCTGTAAATCATTTGTATCTCCTAAATTCATTGGAGCAGTTTTTTCAATACTTACATTATTTTTAGTATTATTCATTGTACCGCTCATTGTGTTGCTCATTTTCACATTAGGATTTGTATTTTGAAGGTCTTTAAGTACGTCTAGTTCTGGCATACTATTTGTACCTTCTAAAATTTCTAAGTAATCATCATCACTTTTATTGAATCCTACAATTTTTATTGTTTTATCTTCGTCATCAAAATCAGATGAAGATTCAACTAAAGTATCTTCTATTTTTTCATTTTTATCATTTTTATCAAAAATATTCTTTAAGAAACCTTTTTTATTTTTACCCATTTGAGTAGTTTCGTCAACTTCCTCAGTTACTAAATTAATTGCAGATTCTTTTAAGTTTGACATCTTATCTTTTACATTTACATTTCCACTTTTTATTTTATTAGACTTATTACTAATAGCTTCTATCATGTCTTTTAGGGATATATTAAATGTGTACATTACTGTAATGAACAAAACAAATATACTAATTAACCATCCTCCTGTTAATCCAAACACTGCCTTAATGAAGTATGCTATTGTTGATGTAATTAGGCCGCAACCACTTCCATCTATTCCCATTTGCATAACATCTGCATACATATTAGCTTTTAGAGGATTATCTACTGGTATTTTTCTTGCATTAAATAACCCATAAAAAATAAATAAAAAGACTATAAAAATATAGACTGTTTTACTTTTTTTCATTCTATATACATATTCATTTCTTTCAAAAAATCCAAGAATGCCTATAATTATTATTAGTAATGGAATAATTATGGCAAGAGCTCCAAATAACCCTTTAAAAGTGTCTTGTATAAATTGTCCTATAAGGCCCATTGAATTTGAGTTTAAGCTATATAATAGAAATATGCCCACAAATACAGTTACTAGATTGTAGTATTCTCCAGATACCATCATTTTATCTTTATTATACTTTTTATTCTTAGCGCCTTTACTTTTTTTCTTAGCCACCAATCTCACCTCTTATTTCTTATCCCTTATCAATTCAAATTTATAATTCATCCACAAGCCAAATAAATTATAAATTCATTAAAATTTAAAAGTGTTAATGGTATACATTAACACTTTTAATTATTAAATCATTATATCACATATTACTTATTTTAAACAAATCTTATTTATTTCCTTCATTTTTGTTATCTTCTTTTATTAACTCTCTTAATTTTGCTAGAGCTTCTTTTAGTCCACCCACTTCATCTATAAGGCCGCATTCAACGGCTTCCTTACCAATCAAAACACTCCCCACATCAGTAATAAGTTCATCTTTTGCATGCATCAGTTTATTAAGCTCTTCTCTTTCAATGTTAGAAGTTCTTGTTATAAATTCAACTATTCTCTCTTGCATTTTTTTAAAGTATTCAAAACTTTCATTAATACCTATTACCAGTCCATTTGTTCTTATTGGATGAACTATCATTGTTGCCGTTGGAGCTATATAAGAATAATCTCCCGAAGTAGCAAGAGGTACTCCTATAGAGTGACTTCCTCCAAGGACTAAAGTGACTACTTTTTTAGATATACTCTTTATTAATTCTGCCATAGCAAGACCCGCTTCCACATCTCCTCCAACAGTATTTAGTATAACAAGTATTCCCTTTATTTCGCTACTTTCTTCAACTGAATATAGCAAAGGTATTATATGCTCATATTTTGTTGATTTTTTTTGAGGATTTCCTACAAAATGTCCTTCAATCTCTCCTATTATAGTTATACATTGAATTTCTTTTGTTGAGTTAGGAGGCATATTAGGAACTCCCATTTGTTTTATATCCTGAAGTTTATCACTGTCATCATCATCTTCTTCGATATTACTATTTTTTATATTGTTACTTTCATTATTTTTAGGTTTATTTTTTTCTTCATCTTCTTTAGGTTTATCTTCTAATTCCAATTCATTTAAATTATAGTTATCATTTATGTATTCATTCATATTATTTTCTTTTTTTATCATTTATTTCACCTCATATAATATATTTAATTTTATGTTTCCCAATGAGTATGAAATAATTCTTAACTTTCTTATACCAAGTTTTCCACGCTAAAAAGCAAGATACAAGATATCTTGCTTTTTGGGTTTGCTATTGATTTGAGAATTCCTTGTGAATCGCATGAACAGTTTCTATCATATCCTCTTCTTTTACTAAGCAAGTAAGAGATGTATACGAGTCTGATGATTGTAAAAGAGTAATACCTGCCTTTGATAAAGCTCTCACTACTTTTGCAATAACACCAGGAGTTTCTGTAACTTTTGAACCAATTAGAGTTACTTTTGCACATTGTCTTCTAATATCATATTTTACATCGTATTTTTGCAAAATTTTTTCTACTATAGAAATATTATTTTGATCTAGGGCAAATGCCTTTTCTTCTGTAAAGAAGTTTATCATATCTAAGTTGATATATTTTTCTTCCATTTCATTTAATATTTTTGAAAATAACTCTTCAGAGGACCTTACTTTAACTTGAGCTATATTATCTTTATGAGCTACCGATGTCATAAATCTAGATTGGAAATCTTCATAATCGCCTACAACACAACGAGTTAAACCAATTCTAGTACCTTTACATGTAGGATTCAAGGTATTTTTTATTTCTAAAACAATATCCCCATTCTTCGCAAGTTCCACTGCTCTTGGGTGAATAACTTTGGCTCCCTTTTCTGCCATTTGGAATACTTCTTCATAATCACAGTAATCAAGTATTTTTGCTGATGGCTCTATTCTTGGATCTGCAGTCATTATACCATCTACATCTGTATAAATTTGTACAGTTTCACATCCTAGAGCTTTTCCTATGGCAACTGCAGATGTATCGCTACCTCCTCTTCCTAAAGTTGTAACTTCTCCATCTTCTGTGCCTCCTTGGAAACCTGCTATCACAACTACTTTACCTTCATCTAATTCTCGTTGAATTCTCGTCGGATTTATTTCTTTTATTTTTGAGTTTGAAAAAACTTTAGTTGTTATTACTCCTGCTTGCATTCCTGTTAGAAATACAGCTGGTATTCCCCTTCCTTCTAACATTGAAGTTAGTATGGTTCCTGATATTATTTCTCCACAAGACATTATTAAGTCAAGTTCTCGTTTTTTAGTTTTCTTGTTAACATTAGTACATAAATTTATTAGTGTATCAGTCGCATAGGGTTCTCCTTTTCTTCCCATGGCTGATACTACTATTACTAAGTCGTTCCCCTTTTTTTTATACTGTTCTATTATATTACATACTTCATTCATTTTTTCAACTGATGCTACTGATGTACCACCAAATTTTTGTACTAAAATCCCCATATATGCCTCCTAATATATACCATCGTATTCAATGATTATCATATCATTGCCAATTTTTTTTACATTCCTCCACGGAATTTCTAAATCTCCTCTATCCCTTCTTATACCAAAAAATCCTCTTTCTCTTGGTATGGATAGTGCTAATATTTTACCTGTAGTTTCATCTATTATAATATCGCACTCACCAATTACTCCAAGTCTTTCTCCACTAACTAAGTTTACTATTTCTTTTCCAGCTAATTCAGATAAATTCATATTTTTCACCCCGATAAATTTTAAAATTTGCTTTGCTCATAGCGTCAACGATATCTCCTCATTATCATTTAAAGGATCGTCTTGATTAAACTTTACTTTTTATAATTATATCTGAACACCTTCTACGTTTTTTCCTACTATGCATACTCCTAAGTTCTCTATATTAAATACTTTATTAATAATTGCTTTAACTTGTTCCATATTTACACTATTTATATGTTCAATAATCTCATCTTCATCTTTGATTTTATTATTAAGCAGCATAGATTCACCATTAGATAACATTTTTGAGCTAATACTTTCCAAGCTTAATATATAATTACCTTTCAACTGTTCCTTACTTTCTTTAAGTTCTTCTTCTGTAACATAGTTTTCTTTTATATTTTTTATTTCTTTCATTATTAAATCGTAAACTTCTTTTAAGTATTCTTCACTGGTGCTAGCAAATATTCCTAACTCTCCACATTTTTTATACAAGGTTTGAGATGAATATATGGAGTATACTAATCCTTTATCTTCCCTTATATTTTGGAATAATCTAGAACTGGTACTTCCACCAAATATATTGTTTACAACAGCTAAAGCATATGATTCTTTCTCGTTCTCTTCTGGTATCGCCTTTAAGTTAATTGCTATGTTAACTTGTTCACTATCTTTATTTCTAGTTATAAAACAAGAATGAAACTCAGCTTCTTCTACCTCAATATTTACTTCTCTCTCTTCCCAACTACTAAACTTTTTTTCTATTTCTTTTACAACTTCTTCAAAATTGAAATTGCCGCAAATTGATATAATCGCATTATTAGGAACATAATACTTATTATAATGATTTAAAATATCTTTTTTCTTTAAACTTTTAATAGTTTCTCTATTACCAAGTATGTTCATACCTAGACCATCATTAGGATATATATTTTCTACTAGTAGATCATAGGATAAGTCATCTAAAGAGTCTTCATACATTTTTAATTCTTCTAATATTACTGCTCTTTCTTTATCTATATCTTTATTATTAAAGTTTGAATTTAATATCATATCACTTAAAACATCTATACCGATATTTATATGCTCATCTAAAAGGTGAACATAATAACATGTACATTCTTTATTTGTAAAAGCATTTATTTGCCCTCCAATATTGTCTATATCTCTTGCTATATCTTTGGCACTTCTATTTTTAGTTCCTTTAAATAACATGTGCTCAATAAAATGAGACACGCCACTTTCCTTAGGTGTTTCTAGTCTAGATCCTGTATTTATCCAAATCCCAAGAGACACAGATTTTAAATAAGGTATTTCTTCTCCTACAATGGTAAGCCCATTTTTTAGGGTTTGACATTTATACATATCGTCCTCCAAATTCTTACATAACGTCATTATACACTTTAATTTTTATAAATTAAAAAAATTTATAGTATTAATTATAGTTTAGGAACTTAATTTAATCAACAACAAACACATCACTAAGCCTTCCTGGCTTTAAGTTCTTATCTTTTATTATTTGAATAATATCATCCAAGCATTTTGTTGTGGCATCTGTTGGATGCATTAAAACAATACTTCCATCTACTATATTTTTGTTTTTTACTCTTTCAATTATTTTTTCTGGATTATCCCTATCTTGCCAATCTATAGTGTCCACATCCCATTTAAAACATATGTAATTTAATTTTTCTGCTGCTTTAACTGTGTTTGAACCAAAAGATCCTGCTGGTGCTTGAAAAAATTTAGTTTCTTCACCTATAATATCTTCAATTATTTTTTTAGAAGTACTTATTTGATTGTAATTATCATCGTAAGACAAATTAGCATAATCTAAATGCTTGTATCCATGATTTCCTATTTCATGGCCTTCTTTTTTAATCCTCAAAAGCAAGTCCTTTTTATTCTCGGCCCACTTACCCGTCACATTAAAAGTAATATGAACATTTTCCTTTTTTAAAGTTTCCAAAATAGATATTACATACTCATCTTCCCACCCCAGATCTACGTTACAGGTTAGTGCAACATAGCCACTATCTTTTTTGGTCCCCTGAGTATAGGGGGCTTTGGCCAGATCTAAAATATTAATACTTGGGGTTGATTGATTCTTCTTAAGCGTAAATGTAATTCCACATGCTATAAGCACAATGATTAGAATAAAAATTATTATTTTTTTTAATTTACCTTTGTTTAGCACCATCATTATCATATGGGTTTCCTCCTAATATGTACAAATTATTTCTTATTTTAAGTTTATTATTACAACTTATAATTTATTCTTAGGAATAGGATTTGTTATCTAAAAATATCATGCCAACGATATATCTTTGCATAACACTTCAGACAAATATGTTGCTTAAAATTCAATTCTTTCATAGCGCCAACATTATGTCTTTGCTCACGCTTCAGACAAATATGTTGCTTAAAATTCAATTCATATTTTCAAATAATTAATTTATAAAATAAAAATTTATAAAATAAAAAAAACGAGACTATGTCTCGTTCCCTTATTTTATAAATTAATTATTATTTATTTTTTCTCTCTGGTCTAGGTAGTAACACTTTTCTAGATAAATTTACTCTACCTTTATCATCTATTTCAGTAACCTTAACTTCTACTTCATCTCCAACGTTTAATACATCTTCAACTTTTTCTATTCTTTCGTGTGCTATGTTTCCTATACGAAGTAATCCTTCTTTTCCTGGAAGTAATTCAACGAAAGCTCCAAAGTTAACTACTCTTGTTACTTTACCTTTATATATTTCATTTAACTCTACTTCTGCTACTATATCAGATATTTTTTGTTGAGCAAGTCTAATCATATCCATATCTATACCAGCTATGAATACTTCACCATCTTGTTCTATATCTATTTTAACACCAGTCTCATCTATTATCTTAGTTATTACTTTACCACCAGCTCCGATAACATCTCTTATCTTATCTGGATTTATTCTCATAGTAACTATTTTTGGTGCATATTTAGATAATTCTTCATTTGGCTTATCTATACATTTTTTCATCTCATTTAAGATATGAAGTCTACCAACTCTAGCTTGAGCTAAAGCTCTTGTTAATACTTCTTCATCTATGCCAGCTATTTTTATATCCATTTGTATAGCAGTTATACCTTTTTCAGTACCAGCAACTTTAAAGTCCATATCACCTAAATGATCTTCCATACCTTGTATATCTGAAAGTATAGCCATTTTCCCATCGTGTTCTATAAGTCCCATTGCAATACCTGCAACCATATCTTTTAAAGGTACACCTGCATCTAATAAAGATAATGTAGACCCACAAACAGAACCTTGAGATGTAGAACCATTTGAACTTAATACTTCTGACACAAGTCTTATAGCATAAGGGAATTCTTCTTTTGAAGGTATTACTGGAATTAATGCTCTTTCAGCTAAAGCTCCATGACCTATTTCTCTTCTTCCTGGACCTCTTGATGGTCTAGCTTCACCAACAGAGTAAGCAGGGAAGTTGTAGTGGTGCATATATCTCTTGTTTTCTTCTTCGTCAAGTCCATCTAATATTTGAACATCACCTAAAGCTCCTAAAGTTGTTACAGTCATTACTTGAGTTTGTCCTCTTGTGAATAATCCTGAACCATGAGCTCTTGGTATAAATCCATGATCACACCATATTGGTCTTATTTCATCAGTTTTTCTAGCATCTGGTCTTCTACCTTCATGTACTATAGCTTTTCTAACTTCTTCTTTTATTATAGAATCTAAAGTAGCAAGTATATCATTTCCAAACTCTTCTAAAGTTTCTTCATCAAAACTATTTATAGTTTGTTCTTTAACAGCATCCATAGCTTCTTGTCTTTCAAGCTTTTCAACAACTCTAACAGCTTCTTTCATACCTTCAGTAGCTATTTCTCTAACTTTAGCCTCTATCTCAGCATTTGGTTTAGTTTCAACAAATTCCATTTTTTCTTTTCCAACTTCAGATTGGATTTGTTCTATAAATTCAACTATTTTCTTAATTTCTTCATGAGCTTTTAATATTGCTTCAAGCATTAATGACTCTGGTACTTCATTAGCTCCAGCTTCAACCATCATTACTGCTTCTTTAGTTCCTGAAACTACTAAGTGTAGTTCACTTTTTTCTCTTTCTTCTGCTGTAGGATTTACAACTAATGCTCCATCAACTAAACCTATACATACAGAACCTGTTGGACCGTTGAAAGGTATTTCAGATATTGATAAAGCAACTGATGAACCTATCATAGAAACTATATCAGGAGTACAGTCTTGATCTACAGATAAAACTGTAGCTACTACTTGTACATCATTTCTAAAAGTCTTTGGGAATAAAGGTCTTATAGGTCTATCTATAAGTCTTGATGTAAGTATAGCTTTTTCTGATGGTTTACCCTCTCTTTTTAAGAATCCACCTGGTATTTTACCAACTGAATATAATTTTTCTTCATAATCAACACTTAGTGGGAAGAAATCTACTCCCTCTCTTGGTTGAGCTGATTTAGATACGTTAACCATAACCATAGTCTCACCATATCTAAGTATTGCACTACCGCTTGCAAGCTGTGCAATTTTTCCTATTTCAACAGAAAGCTCTCTTCCTGCTAAATCCATTGTGAAAATTTTATGTTCAAACATTAATGCTTGTACCTCCTCTTATACTAAAACCACTATTTCTTCTATGTACTATATTAACAAAATTACTACTAATTAACAATATAATTATACAATGTAAAGAATTAGCGTTTTAGTATGTCTTCTTATTTATTAACTAATTGGAAGAACTTACTGCCAAAATTTCTGGCCCTGTATGAGCACATATACAAGATCCACCTCTAGTAATAAAGATTTTCTTTGCCTTTATTCTTTTAGCAACTTCTTCTTTAAGCTTTTCAAAATCTGATTCATTGGAACCATATCCTATTGTAATAATTTTAGATTCTAAATCATTGCCATTAGCTTCTAAAATCATATCTACCAATTTAGAGGCAACTTGTCTAGATCCTCTAACTTTTGTTACTATTTTATTTTTTCCATCTTCCATGGTACATATAGGTTTTATATTTAACATATTTCCTACAAAAGATACCACACTTGGCAATCTTCCACTCTCTTTCAAATAGTTTAATGTAAATGGTACAAAAAATAAATTGACACTTTCTCTAATATTTTCTAGTTCATCAACTATTTCAGAAGCACTCAAATTACTTTCTTCTACTAATTCACAAGCTTTAATTACATATTGACCACTTCCTAGAGATAAAAATAATGTATCAAAAATATATATATTCCCATCAACATCATTTTTGGCCATAGTTGCACTTTGATATGTGCCTGAAGTTTTTGATGAACCTGTCAAACAAATTACATCATAACCTTCATTTACATATTTTTCAAAAGCTTCTTTGAATTGAATATATGTAACTTGAGATGTTTTAGGTAAAGTTTCATTACTTTCTAAAATATTATAAAATTCTACTTTAGTAAAATCTATGCCATCTTTATATTCTTTCCCATTTATATTGATAGTAAGCGGAATCATTTCTAAAAAGTCTTTTTTTAATATTTCCTCAGGAATGTCGCACATACTGTCGCATAATATCTTAATATTCATGGCTACTGCCCCCTCATAGAAATTAATTATTCACTTTTTTATTAATACAAAAAAGCAGGTACTATAAGTATACCTGCTTTTTAAATAAAGTAATAAGATTATTTTCTTAATCCTAATTTAGCTATTAATGCTCTGTAACCTTCTAAGTCTTTTTCTTTTAAGTAAGCTAATAAGTTTCTTCTTCTACCAACCATTTTTAATAATCCTCTTCTTGAATGGTGGTCTTTTTTGTGAACTTTTAAATGCTCGTTTAATTCGTTTATTCTAGCTGTTAATAAAGCTATTTGAACTTCTGGAGAACCAGTATCTCCTTCTTTTCTTCCAAATTCTCTTATTATTTCTGTTTTATTCATTTGATATACCTCCAAATATTTTAATATAATCGCCATTTACTAAGCATTGATTGGAGTATTCATATGCCGAGTAATGGTTACTTTGATTATTTTATCATAACTTAGCTACTTTTGCAAATATACTTTTTATATATATAATTAGTATCCATCTTCAATTGTATTTTTAATTCGTTTAAATCTTTAAACTTCTTTTCATCTCTTATTCTTTCCAAAAACTCAAGTTTTATAGTTTTGCCATAAATATCTTTGTCAAATTGCAATATATTTGTTTCTACTGACATTTTTTCTCCATTTACTGTAGGATTATAACCGATATTTGTAGCACCTACGTACACTTCATTTCCAATATGTACCTTTGTAGCATATATCCCTCTTTTAGGTATAATAAGATTTTCTTGTAATTTAAGGTTTGCAGTTGGAAATCCTAAAGTTCTACCTAGCTGTTTTGCCTGAATTACCATACCTTCAATTGTATAGTTTCTTCCTAAATAACTCTTTACTTCATCAACTCTACCTGCATATATTAAATCTTTTACATGAGTACTGCTTACTCTTATGTTATTAATAATTACAGGAGCAATTACCTCTACATCAAATCCATATTTTTTCCCTAGTATTTTTAATACTGGTGGAGTACCTTCTCTATTTTTTGCAAAAGCAAAATCATGACCTATAACCAGTTTTTTTGCACATAGCTTATTGACTAGTATTTCTTTTACAAAATCTTCAGCAGATATCTCTGCCATATCTTTGTTAAAAGGTATATCTATAGTTACGTCTACACCTAATGCCTCAAGCTTATTCATTTTTTCAACTTCTGTAATTATTTCTCTTGTTATAATATTAGAAAAATAACTTATAGGGCTATTTTTAAATGTAAAAACTATACTTGTTAATTTTTCTCTTTTTGAATAATCAACAGCTTTTTCTATAAGTATTTCATGCCCTTTATGAATACCGTCAAATTTACCTATAGTGACAACACTTTTATCAAAACTTTCTATTTCATTTAAAGAATTTATAATAATCATGTCTTTTCCCCACTGATATAATAGTTATTCTATAAAAATTTTATCACTCTTTAGACTAATAGTGTTATTATTTTTTAATAATTTCCCAGTTCCTATAAATTCATCATTACAATATACTCTAACATATTCATCATTTTTTGATAAATTATCATTTGTAAATCTTTTAGAATCTATTGTTCCACCATTTCTATAGTATTTAAGAGCAGTATCTTTTAATTCAACTTTTTTAAAATTATCTAGAACATAATCAATATCATATAAGTAATTTTCTAAAGTGCTATCATTATAATATTTTTCTAATTCTTCTAGAGTTATTGAATTTTCTAAGTTAAATTTTCCAGAAGATGTTCTAAGTAAAAAGGACATATGCCCTCCACAGTTCAAGTACTGTCCAATATCATGACATATACTTCTAACATAAGTCCCTTTTGAACATTTAACTAAAAACAAAATTTTATTTTCAATTATATTTAAAATTTCTATTTTTTCTATTTTAACTTTCCTTGGTTTAATTTCAATAGTGTCTGCTTTTCCTTTTCTAGCTAAGTCACACATTTTTTGACCATTAACTTTTAAAGCTGAATAGACAGGAGGATACTGATTAATCTCTCCTTTTTGTCCTTCAAAAGCCTTGTAGATATCTTCATTTGTAATACTAGAAGCATCTCCTTCAAATGTTATTACTCCAGAAGAATCATAAGTGTCTGTAGCAGCGCCTAATGTTAATTCACATATATACGATTTTTCTTTGTTTAAAATAAGTTCACTTACTTTTGTAGCCTTATTTAAACATATAGGAAGAACTCCAGCTGCATCAGGGTCTAATGTACCCGTATGGCCAACCTTTTTTATGCTTAAAATTCTTCTCACACTACTTACCACATCATGAGATGTCATTCCTGTAGGTTTTAATATATTTACTATTTTATTCATTAAAAATCATCCTTAAATTTCTTTTAATGCTTCTTCTAATATTTTTATTTTTGCATTTTCAATACTATCATTTATAGTACAACCAGCAGCTCTTACATGACCACCTCCACCAAATGATTTAGCCACACGACTTACATCTGCAAATGATTTTGATCTTAAGCTAACTTTAATTTCATTCTTACTTTTTTCTTTAAGCAAAATTCCTATTTCTACATTTTCTATATCTCTAGCATATGGAACAATGCCATCTATATCCTTAAAATCTATATTATATCTTTCAAGCATATCCTTTGTTACCATCATTATTGCCACTTTAGTATTTATAATCTCAAGAGTATTTAGTGATTCTCCTAACAATTTATAAAAATTAAATGGATTACTACCAAAAACATTTTGAACTACTTTTTGTGTATCAGCTCCACATATCAGCAAGTTTTTTGCCATATCAAAACTACTTGCATGAGTATTTGAATATGTAAGTTTCCCTGTATCAGTCATAAGACCTGTATAAAGAGCTGTAGCTATATTTTTATCTATATACTTGAAATTATTTATTTCTTCATTTCTCATAAGTAAATTATATACTAATTCACAAGTGGAAGATGCTTCAGCTACTACATGATTTAAATCTCCATAAAAATCATTACTTGCATGATGATCTATATTGATTAGTTTCATACAATTATCTTTAATATCAGCATCTACACATATTCTATTTTTATCTCCACAATCTAAAGTAATCAAATTATATTTGTCTATATTCATCTCTTTAAATTCTCTAGAGTTTATTATATTTATGTCTTCAATAAGAAATTGCATGTTTAAAGGCATACCATCATTCATTACATAGTAAACCCTCTTATTAATTTTTTTTAAGAAATAATAAATTGAAAGAGTTGAACCTATATTGTCTCCATCTGGATTAACATGAGAAGTAACGACAAAATCGTCACTTCCATGTATATATTTTAAAATAGTATCTATACTATTCATTTTCATTATCCTCAACTTGAAGTTTGTCTTGATCTTTTTGTGATACTTTCTTTATAAGGCTGTCCATATACATACCTTTTAATAAAGAATCATCTACTTTGAATATGATTTGTGGGATATGTCTTATTTTTATACTTCTACCTATTTCTCTTCTGATGTAGCTTTCTGCGTTTCTTAAACCTTGTAAAGTAGATTCTTCATCTCCACCTAAAATACTTACGTATATGTAGGCATAGCTTAAGTCGCTAGTAACTTCCACATCTGTAACACTTACCATAGAGTTTATTCTAGGGTCTTTTATTCCGTTAATAAGCATAGTACTTACTATTTTTCTGATTTCTTCGCCTATTCTACGTGTTCTATTATACGATGCCATAATATCAACCTTCTTTACTCTTGTTAATTATTTTAATTTTCTCTCAACTTCTTTTGTTATATATGATTCTACTATATCTCCAACTTTTATGTCGTTGTAGTTAACAAAACTCATACCACATTCGTATCCGTTATTAACTTCTTTTACATCATCTTTGAATCTCTTAAGTGCTTGTATTTCACCCTCGTGAATTATTATTCCATCTCTTACGATTCTAACTTTACCATTTCTGAATATTTTACCAGATGTAACATAACATCCTGATACAGTACCAACACCAGATATTTTGTAAACTTCTCTTATTTCTGCTTTACCTGTGTCCTCATCTCTATATTCTGGGTCAAGCATACCAGTCATAGCTGCTTGAACATCTTCTATAGCTTTGTATATTATAGTGTATGTTCTTACATCTACACCTTCTTTTTTAGCTAACATTTCTGCACTTGGAACTGGTCTTACGTTAAATCCTATTATTATAGCATTAGATGCAGTTGCAAGCATTATATCAGATTCAGTTATAGCTCCAACACCACCATGTATTACTCTAACTGCTACTTCATCGTTAGATAATTTTTCAAGTGATTGTTTAACTGCTTGAACAGAACCCTGAACATCTGCTTTTATAACTATATTCAAGTCTTTAACGTCAGCATCTCCCATTTGTGAGAAGAAATCATCAAGTGACATTCTTTGATTAGATTTTAACATTTCTTCTCTAGCCATTTGTTGTCTCTTCTCTGATATTATTCTTGCCACCTTATCATTTGGAACTGCAACAACTTGATCTCCACCTTGTGGAACTTCTGATAATCCTAATATTTCTACGGCAGTAGAAGGTCCAGCAGTTTTAACCCTCTTACCTTTAGAGTTTATCATTGCTCTTATTTTACCACTAGCAACACCTGCTACTATCGGATCTCCAACTTTAAGAGTTCCTCCTTGAACAAGTATAGTTGCAACTGGTCCTCTACCTTTATCAAGTTCTGCTTCTATAACAGTACCTACAGCTCTTTTATTAGGGTTAGCTTTTAATTCTTCCATTTCAGCAACTAAAAGAACCATTTCAAGTAAAGTATCTATACCTTCTCTTTTTAAAGCTGATACTGGAACTGATATAACATCTCCACCCCAGTCTTCAACTAATAAACCTTGGTCAGCTAGTTCTTGCTTAACTCTATCAGGGTTTGCTCCTGGCTTATCTATTTTGTTTATAGCTATTATTAAAGGAACATTAGCAGCTTTAGCATGGTTTATAGCTTCTATTGTTTGAGGCATTATACCATCATCTGCAGCAACAACTAATATTGCCATGTCTGTAACTTGAGCTCCTCTTGCTCTCATTGAAGTGAAGGCCTCATGTCCTGGAGTATCTAAGAACACTACCTTTTCTCCATTTACCATAACTTCAGAAGCACCTATATGTTGAGTTATTCCTCCTGCTTCACTTGAAGTTACATTAGTTTGTCTTATTGCATCAAGTAAAGATGTCTTACCATGGTCAACGTGTCCCATTACAGTTACAACTGGTGGTCTCTTCACTAAATCTTCTTCACTATCTTCTTCTATTTCTATTAGAGCATCTATTGCTTCTAATTCCTCTTCATCATCCTTATCATTTCCTTCTGATAACTCAAATCCATAATCACTAGCTACTAAAGATGCTATTTCAAAACTTACTTCTTGGTTTATTGATGCCATAGTTCCCATTTTCATAAGTTTCATAATTACTTCATTTACTGACTTTCCTAATGCATCTGATAAGTTTTGTACTGTTAAAGATCCTTCAACAGTTATAACATTAGAATTTCCACTTTCTTCTTTTATTAAATCAAGCAATAATTCAATATCTTCTTCTTCTAATTCAGATTTTTCATTTTCTACTTCTATTCCTAATTCTTTTACTTTTGCTAAGATGTCTTTATTTGACATTCCTACTTCTTCTGCTATTTGGTATACTCTTGTTTTATTCACAAGATCACCCCCTATTAATATTTGTTAATCCATTAACTGTATAATTTTATTTGCGAACCCTATATCTTTAATTCCTATAACTGCTCTAGAATCTTTACCAATAGATATTCCTAAACCACTTTTTGTAGATATCTCTACACAATTTACTTTTCTATAAGATGATTTATCATTAAATAATTTTTTTGTATTATTTGATGCATCACCTGCAACTATAATTAAATTTAATTTTCCTTTTTTTAAATCTAACATCGTTGCATCTTCTCCAGATACTAATTTACCTGCTCTCATTGCAAGGCCTAGTAATGAGTGTATTTTGTCCATATTATTTTTCATAAGATTCTAACTCCGATAATAATTTTTCATATACCTCATTAGGCACTTCCATTTTAAATGCTCTATTTAAAGCTTTACTCTTTATAGCTTTTTTTAAACATTCAGAATCCTTGCATATGTATGCTCCTCTTCCATTTGCTTTTCCAGTTAAGTCTATAAAAATTTCGCCTTCTTTATTTTTTACAATTCTAATTAATTCTTTTTTGTTGTCTCTGTCTTGACAAGCAATACATTTTCTTTGAGGTACTTTTTTTGTTTTATTCAAAGTAATCCCTCCTTACTCTTCGTCATTTAGTTGAGATTCACTTTTGATGTCTATCTTCCAATTCGTAAGTTTTGCCGCAAGTCTAGCATTTTGTCCTGCTTTACCTATAGCTAAAGATAGTTGATAATCTGGAACTACAACTAACGCTGATTTTTCATCTTCATTAACTTCTACCTTAACTACTTTTGATGGACTAAGAGATGCAGATACAAATTCTGCTGGATTTTCACTGTAGTTTATTATGTCTATTTTCTCTCCACCTAATTCATCAACTACGTATTTAACTCTAGTTCCTTTTGGTCCTACGCAAGCTCCAATTGGATCTATTTTTTCATCTATTGAGTGAACAGCCATTTTAGTTCTTGAACCAGCTTCTCTAGATACAGATTTTATTTGAACTATACCTTGGAATATTTCAGGCACTTCTGATTCAAATAATCTCTTAACTAGATTTGGATGACTTCTAGAAACTACTATTTGAGGTCCCTTATTAGTTTTCTTCACTTCTAATATATATACCTTTATTTTATCTCCAGCTTTAAAGTATTCCCCTGGTATTTGTTCTGTTTCTGGCATAGATGCTTCTATTTTACCAAGTCTTACGTAAACTATTTTCTTGTTATCAGATACTCTAGCAACCTCTCCAGTTACTAATTCTCCTTCTTTTTCTATAAACTCATTGTATATTATTTCTCTTTCAGCTTCTCTTATTCTTTGAACAACTACTTGTTTAGCTGTTTGAGCTGCTATTCTACCAAAATCTTTTGGAGTTACTTCATTTTCTATTATATCTCCAAGTTCGTATTTTGGATTTATTTGTCTTGCTTCATCAAGTTCTATTTCTAAGAAGTTATCATATAAGTCTGACTCATCAACAACTCTTCTTTGTGAGTAAACTTTAACGTCTCCTCTTTCTCTGTTAAAATCTATTCTAACATTTTGTGCTGAACCAAAGTTCTTTTTGTATGCAGTAAGTAATGCTTGTTCTATAGTATCTATAAGTACATCTTTATCGATGCCTCTATCCTTTTCTAATTCATCTAGTGCTTCTATGAATTCGTGATTCATTATTTTATCCTCCCTATATTAATGTTAACACATTAATATTACCACTAAAATTTTATAGCTAATCTAATAAGTGCAACATCTTTTTTATTAAATTCGACTTCTTCATTATCTATTATAACTTTAATATTTTTCTCTTCTGTTAAACCAACAAGTTCTCCCTCATGTACTTTAGAACCATTCATTGATTTATAAAGTTTTATTTCCACATCTCTACCTTGGTATTTCACAAAGTCTTTATCTTTTTTAAGCGGTCTATCAAGACCTGGAGATGATACTTCTAAATAATAATTATCCTTTATTGGATCTTTTTCATCTAGAATTGGATTTAATGCTCTTGTAACTAATTCACATTCGTTTAAAGAAACTCCACCTTCTTTGTCGATGTAAACTCTAAGGAAGAATTCTCCGCCTTCTTTAACGTATTCAACATCTACTAACTCTAGGTCGTTTGCCTCTGTAATAGGTAATACTAATTGTTCTATTTCAGTAGCTATGTTCTTTTTCATATTATTTACCTCCTATTCAGTTGTATTTATAGTATTTAAAATAAAAGAGTGAGCACCTTTGTCTCACTCTTAGTTTCTGCAAATATACTATTTTATATATCATAATATCATAAAAATCTTATGTTTACAAGCTTTTGTGCTTATTTTGCATCTATAGCCACATTACTTTAATTAAATATCAATTATAAAAATA
>NZ_JANKBY010000209.1:0-6382 GCF_024621905.1 Terrisporobacter muris | reverse complement strand
GCTTTTGATATATTTTCTACCATTTCTTTACTTGATTTAATTTTTTCTAAATGAATTTCTGTTGCTTTTTCGATGGCTAATCTTTTAGTAGCTTCCTCTTCTTTAGTTTTTTTATAATCTCTTCTAGATTCTACTACCATTTTAATTACATCTGATGTGTCATTTGAATTTAAGTTATCCAAATTAAAACAACCATTTCTTTTATTTGTTTTCTTATTATTATCTATTATCTCACCTTTCATATTAACTCCTAAACATATAATTTATTGATATCACCATATATATCTAAAATATTCTTTGTTTCTTCATTTATAAGTCCATTTTCTGTAAGTATTGGTGCTTTTATTATCTCTTTCATACAACTTATAAATTTACATGATTTGATTATTACTTTTTTCTCATCATTAGTGCATTCATTCATGTTTATCTTTCCATCTTTACATCTATAATCATTTATGCCTTTTAATACCCAAAGTATCTCTCTTGAATAAATAGTCCTAAATTTTTCTAATGTATTATATATCTCATCAACTCTTATATTTACAGAATCTTCCAACCAACTAATAGTTCCTTCTATTTTTCCTACTTCTTCTCTAATCTGACAATAATATCTAGTAGCTTCTGTTAGTTTTTTTTCTGAGTTTTGTGCATATTTATGAGACATAATTATAGCTGTTGGAACTAAAGATATTCCACCTAACATAACTTGACCTCCAGCCATACCTGCACCTCCTGCTTTAACAGCACCTCCACCCAAAGCTGCTAATGTAGCTCTCTGTGCTGCTGCTCCACTAAGTGAAGATATCGCTGTCCCTGTAGATGCAACACCAAAATTTGCAACTAAACCAGTAGTTAATGATGACATAGCTACAGATGTGCCTAATCCATCTAATGAACCTCTAGCTAGTTTTGATGCCTCTATAGATGTTTTCTTAACTTCTTTTATTTCTTCTGGAGTGAAATTAAACTTGAATTTAGATATAGTAGTCTCTGTTTGTTTTATATTTCTAATTTTTTCAATTATAGCTATAGACTCCATTATTTCATTTGCATATATATTTATCTTTAGTTTATTTAAATTTTGCATCTTATCTATAGTTTTCTTTTGAGCTTTATCTAATTTATTATTACTATCTTTATATATATTCTTAGCTTTTGCTATCTTTTCATCAGCTTCTATACTATTTGAAAATCCTTCTATTGAAGTCATACCACTATATGTAAGTCCTGCACCAACAGTTGCTGCTCCTAATGCTACTGTTGCCGTAGTTGTCACCCCTACTACTCCTGCTCCTGTTGCTAATGTAGTACCTAATGCTGTTCCTGCTCCTATTACCGCTGTTCCAATAGTTGAAGTAGCTGCTGCTGTACCTACCGCTGTGGCTGCTCCTGCTACTGCTGTCCCTGCTCCTGCTACTGCTGTTCCCACTGCTGATCCTGCTATTGCACTACCTGCTGCGGTTGCCGCTCCTGATACTGCTGTTCCTACTGCTGTTCCTGCTATCGCACTTCCTGCTGCTGCTGCTCCTGCCGCTACTGTACTCGCTGCTGCTGCCGCTGCTGGTAGCACTACTGGTGCTGCTACAACTGCTACTGCTGCTCCCCCAACACATGCTAAAAATTTACCTAATTTCCCCATGTTAATCCTCCTATAATTTAATACTTTTAAAATCTTTTCTCAAATCTAGGACACATTTGATTTGGCGTTTTTTCAAAATGTGCAAAATCCTTAGGATACATACATTTAGCTTTCTTAGTATTGTCATACTTAAAAAAGGTTCCTTTATCATGAACTACATATCCTAATCTATAGCCATCCCAATGTAAACACATTGCACATAACTTATTATTTTGGCTACATAGTTTCCACATAAACATCCTCCTATTTTATACATCTAATCTTATTTAAAATATTATTTATGTATGTAACTCATAAATAATATTCTTTCATTTAATATAATAAATCATAATACATGTCATATTTTGTAATTTATTGTAACTTAATCATTTATTTTTTCTTGATGTAGTAATATATAAGCCATGACTTATTTCATTATCTACAAAAGAAAAGACCACATTGAATATCACTTCAACGTGGTCTTTATATACTATAACTTCTTTAACGTAATCTCCTATAAATTTTTTACATTCAGGTAAATTTCTTGTTAATACGAATTCTTTAAATCTACCAAACATCTTTCTAATTTGATACTCTGTTACAAGTACCTCTTCACCATCTGCTCTTTCTATAGCTAACTCATTTATCTTCAAATCTAAGTTTACCTTGACTTGTTCTAACTCATCTAATTTCTCTTTCAACATATTATTTACTATTCCATTCATAATAGCATTTAATATATTTTCTATCTCCTTATTAACTTTGGTAAGCTTATTTCTAAGGCTATTTAACATTTCTTCATTACTATGATTCTTATCTTGTAACTTCTTATTTAATTCCTTACTTAAAACTGGTATTGCATTGTCATTTAATACATGTTTTTCTAGTTCTGTTAGCACAAACTCTTCTAATTCATCTCTTCTTATTTCCTTATTATCACATTCTCTCTTTTGCTTTCTACACCCACATCTATATGAAATATAGTCATTCCCATAAGAATCTTTTCTCTTATTACCTTGAAATGCATGTCCACACTCCCCACATTTAATTAGTCCAGTTAATAAATATGTTGTAGTAGCTTTATTCATTCCAGGGGCTCTCTTCCTCTTTTGCATCATTTCTTGCACTTGATCAAATACTTCTTTATCTATTATTTGTGGCATACCTCCCTCAACTTTAATTATTTCTTCCTCACTTTTTTGTTTATGACCATTTCTTTTTCCATTGACACCTTTTCTTTGAGTCTTATTAAATACATATACCCCTGTATACTTCTCATTACTTAATATTCCATGTAAACTATTTTTACCAAACTTATTACCTCTTTTAGTCTTATATCCTAATTCATTCAATTCATCAATTATATTACTATATGAATATCCTTTTACATACATATCAAATATAATTTTTACTGCTTTAGCTTCTTCTTGATTCACTGTATATGTTTTATCATAAGCTACATCATACCCTAAAGGTGGATCACCACCATTATGCTTAGATTTCAAAGCATTCTCTCGTTGCCCTTTAGCTACTTCTCTCGCTAAATTGGCTGAGTAGTACTGAGCCATACCCTCAATAACTGACTCTAATATGAGACTCTCAGGTGAGTTATCAAGATTTTCCAGTACACTGACTACTCTAATTCCTTTTAGTTTTAACTTCTGCTTATACATAGCTGAATCATACTTATCTCTAGAAAATCTATCTAATTTATGTACTATAACCATAGATATTCCTGTTGTATCATTCTCACAAAACTTAATCATCTCTTGAAATTGTGGTCTATTTGCAGATGTGGCTGATTTAGCCCTATCTGCAAATATTTTTACTACTTGAATATTATTTTTATCACAATATTCATTGATAGCTCTTACTTGTGCATCTATTGATTCATCTCTTTGATTTTCACTAGAGAATCTTGCATATACTACTGCTTTTACTAATGACATATCTACATTCTCCTTAATACTTATATATATATTCAAAAGACTTCTATAATTTTTAAAAGATTAATAAACTCTTATAAATTTAACTTCATCAACATATTTGGGAATTAATCTCTTTACTATTTTAATAACCTCATTTTTTCTGTTATCTAAACCATTTATATAATCGTCAATTAAGTCTTTTCCCTTACTCTCATTTTTAATCTTATTTATTTCAAAATTAATAAGATTATCAAGTGATATAAGCCAACATATTCTTTCATGTAAATTTACTATATCATTAATAAGATTGAGCTCATAATTATCTATTCTCTCAATTTGTTCTTTGCTACATACATTCTCATAGCAACCTTGATTCTCTTTGTTATTAATCATATATTGCTTTATTTGTTCTAATTTATTATCAATCATCTTTTTCTCTCCTTTTGTCTATTATTAAAAAAGGAATTACAAGTGTTTGTAATTCCTTTTCCTTTAAATACTTAATATTTTATTATCCCATCATAATTAAATAACTCTTTAGTAAATTTAACATTTTCCATTACTTCTAAATCATTCTTTACCTGTATAAACTCTTTATTATCAAAAGGTGAAAAATCAAATTTAATACTAACACCTTCAATATTTATACTCTCAATATATTCAATAAATGAAATCAATAACATCATATAATCTCCCCATCGTCCAAAGTAGAACCTTTTATTTGGAGCAAATTTAATTATATATGATCCTGGTGGATATTCTATATACTTAGGTTTTATATCTAAAATATCTATTATATCTTCTATTTGTAACTTAGGATCAAAAATTTCAACCCATGCATTAAAAGTTAAAAAACTTTTACCTTTATACATGAATAATTCCTTATCTATATAATTTTTGCAGAACATACTTACTATTTCTCTCTTTGTATCACCTTGAGAACTTGTAATATTAATACCTGACTCATCTATTACTGTATCTATATCATCTTCTGTCAAATCAAAATACTTCTTATCAATTACTTTCGGAGTATTTTCCTCGACTTTTCTATATACTACTATCTTATTTGGTATATGCACTTTTATATTGGTTAACTCAGAATATCTTTTACCATTTTTATCAATAGAATGAACTATATCTCCATATGCGATTGCCCCATTGAAATCTTCTGTTGTTAGATTTTCTTTATTAAGTATTTTCTTTGCTTGTTCTATTATCTCATTAACTAACTTTACATTATTTATTTCTTCTTTTGTATAACATTTGTGATAATGTTTTGATCCACATACACCATTATTCTCTAAGTAAGTCATAGGAAATGATACAACAAATTCATGCTCTCCTGTAAAATTATTTATTCTTCCCTGTAACCACCAATCTAGTTGTAATTTTACACTTCCCTCAGGATCTAATACATTCTTATTTGTTGACATAATTACATTTCTTCCATCTATACCTAAGTTAATATCTATTTCTTCTACAGTATTTTCTTTTTCATATTCTTTAATCCTTTTCATCCAAGATAGTATTGCTTTTTTTCTTCTTCAGTTAATGCTTTATTCATATTTTTCCTCCTAAAATTAATGTTTTATAATAAAAGGAACTGTGTAATTTACAGTTCCTTAGGTTAACTTATATATTTTTAATAGTATTTTTAACTATTACTAATTTGACGTTTATAGATAATTAAGCTTGTGATAATATACCTTCCCAATCATACTTCAGCATTAAATAACTCTTACGTAAAAATAATATTACCATCCATATTTTCTTTACTATCCTCTATTAATTTTGTAATTTCCAAATCACCAAATGATTATCAATTGATAATATATAATTATATTATTTACTAATCATATTTATTAAGACTTCTAACAAGCTCTTTTTAATAACCATATTCCTAGTAATGTCATTACTTTCTATAGATACATTTTCATATTTCTTTGAATACAAATCAGTTCTAGAAATAGTAACCTTATAATTATTACTCAAGTTTAACACCTTCCTATTTATAATATCTATTTTAAATACTCTTTATTTCATCTATATACTTACCATTTAGTACCATTAAGTAAAAATATGCTACTTAATCTCAGTAATATAATGAATATCACTTCCATCTTTTTGAGAATAAGTTTTTATTTTGATTGTCGCCTCCTTTCCAATTAATAACTGTTTTAAATCTATCTTTCCTCTTGGAATATAACCAAGTACACTTGATAGCAATCTTTGTAACTTTCTATTTTTATTAAATGGTATATCTTGTCTACATGTATATATCGCTTCTTCAGTACAATTTGAGTCATTATCTTTTATTAAAAACTTAAATCTAATTTCATGGTATTGTTCTTGCCTATATACATCCTCTTTAAATACTAATGACATAGACTCTATTCTCCCTTTTAACCAAACATTTTCTGGTAAAATAAATCCTTCATTTGTTATGAATGAATATGTATCGAATATACTAGGCTCTCTTGTAAACAACTCACTTCCATCGTAATCTACCTCTTCAAACTGATCCTTTACTTCTGTATTGTTTAATTTATTTTCTATCATAATTCAGACTCTCCTTATTATCTAATATTTTATATATTTATATTTTTTCTGTATAAGTGAACTAACCTTAGTCTCTTCTTATCTCCATCCACAGGTACTAATTTCTTAGGTTTTAGTTGATTCGTTTCAGTTTTTATCATTCCCTTACCCTTTAAGTTTTTTAGTAATGAGTCTATAGTCATATTCAATGACTCATTTCTTTTTTGTAGGAATAAATTTATTTCAGCATAAGTTGTTGCATCATGAAGATAAATAAACTCTTCATCTTTATATCCAA
>NZ_JANKBY010000208.1:0-6416 GCF_024621905.1 Terrisporobacter muris | reverse complement strand
ATAATAGTTGCGATAATTGGGTTGGTAATTTCTATACCTATAATAATAGTTTTTGGTTTCTTAATAAAAAAAGAAGACGGAGGAAATATCTTCGTATTTTATATCTGGAAATTCTAAATTATCAAATAAATCTTTTTTCCATAATTTATTCCATAAATAAGAATGTATAAGGTTATCTGGTATTAGAGATTTCAATATATCATGGCTAGAGTATAGTCCAGAGCTTTTTTTATATATTACTGGTAATTTTAAATTTGCATTATCATAATATCTATAAAAATTACAAATAACTACATCGGCATCTGTATTACAACTTTCGTTATAAAGTCTTTCTAAGTAATTGTATTCTATATAATCATCACTATCAATAAATACAATATAATCACCTGACACATTTTTTAATCCCGTATTACGAGCACTGGCAACCCCTTGATTGCATTGATAAATCACCTTACAATTTGTGATTATATCTTCATATTTTTTTAATATTTCATAGGAATTATCTGAAGAGCCATCATCTATACAAATAAGTTCATAGTTTTTAAAACTTTGATTATGTATGGAGTTCAAACATTCTTCTAAATAAGGGCTTGTATTATGTACAGGTAGTATAATACTAATAATTGGTTTAGTTTGTTTGAACATAATTAAGTCCACCTTTCATAAGAACTATCTCTTAGAAGTATATCATATAATATGGAAGAATAATTAATAAAAATGTATAAAAATATATATATCTTCATAATAATTATAATAGTTTAATGAAAATTATTTTATTCACAGGGAGGTTTATTAATGTCAAAAGAAGAGGATAGAACTTATAAGAATATTCAAGATTGGGAAGAGAAGATCATAAAAATTTTTCCTGTTGCTATTCCCAATGAATGTGCATGGTTTGATGAGATAGATATTTTGAATGTATTATTCACATTATGTAGCGATAAGGTAGCAAATATATTTTATCCAGAAGGTAAAAAGCTAGGATTATATGGAGTTGACTTTTCTAGCGAGGATAAATGTATAGAACTTATTACAGATAATACTATTGATATAGTAAGACCTCAGAAGCTTTCTTTCCACTATTATGATGAAGCTTTTGAATGGAGTTATTTTAGATTGGAAACAGACAATTTAAAACAAATATGTAATATTAAAAATAAACTACATAAAGAGGCACTAATATGTTTAGATGATGGAGAATATATAGATATTTTAGAAGGTATAAAAAAGTACGGCGATAAAGATGAACTAGATAATTTAATGATTGATGATGCCAGACTAGTTAATAGGTATTTAAAGAAATCATCCTTCTTGATATTTGCTAGAAACTCATATTTCAAAGACTTTTATAATAAATCATTTAATACGTATTCTGATGAGGAGCTATCAAGTATGATTGAAAACTTAATGCTAAATGGTAATGTTTAAACTATATTACTTAATTTACATTACTTAATTTACATAAATGAACTTATGTTTCTTATATAAAAAATTACAATATTGATATAGCAATTAAAATAAATTTATATGTTTACATTAAATTGTGTGTATAATATAATAGAGTAGAATAACAGATACATATAAAAAGTATGTAACAAAATAGGAGGAAACACTATGAGCAAATCACCAGTTCCAACACCTCATATAGGGGCACAAGTTGGAGATATAGCTGAAACAGTATTATTACCAGGAGATCCACTAAGAGCTAAATTTATAGCAGAAAATTTCTTAGAAGATGTAACAGAGTACAATACTGTAAGAGGAATGTACGGCTATACAGGATACTATAAAGGTAAAAGAATATCAGTTCAAGGTTCAGGAATGGGAATACCATCTATAGGAATATATTCATTTGAATTAATTCATTTCTATGGAGTTAAAAATCTTATAAGAATAGGTTCTGCTGGAGCATTAAGCGACAAATTAGACCTTTATGATATAGTTATAGGAATGGGAGCTTGTACAGATTCAAACTTTGCTTCTCAATATAACTTACCAGGTACATATGCACCTATAGCTAGCTATGATTTAGTTTCAAAAGCTGTAGAAGTTGCAAAAGAACAAGGTACAGATGTTCATGTAGGAAACATATTATCAAGTGATGTGTTCTACAGTGACCAAGGATTTGAAGATTTAAAATCTTGGAAGAAAATGGGCGTTATGTGTGTGGAAATGGAAGCTGCAGGACTTTATATGAATGCTGCTAGAGCAGGAGTTAATGCACTTGCTATACTTACTATATCAGACTGTCCTCTTGAAGGTAAGGCTACATCTTCTCATGAAAGACAAGTAGCATTTACTAAGATGATGGAAATAGCTTTAAATTTAGCATAATAATAAATAATTATTATAAAACAAAAAGTCTTCTACTTTTAGTAGAAGACTTTTTATAATGTCCTAAAAACACCTTTTACGATACCAACAATTTCAATATTTCGCTCATCTAAGATGATAGAATCCATAAATTCATTTTCTGGTTGAAGCCTAACTAATCTATCTTCTTTAAAGAATCTTTTAACAGTGGCATATTCACCATTTATTAAAGCTACAACTATCTGAGAGTTAGAAGCATGATTATTTTTATCGACAATCACATAGTCTTTGTCTAGTATTCCAGCTCCTATCATACTTTCACCTTTAACTTTTAGTATAAAGTTATCTCTACCTTGTACTAAAATAGAAGGTAATGGAATGTACTCTTCGATGTTTTGCTCAGCAAGTATTGGTTCGCCAGCTGTAATTTGACCTACAACAGGAATCTGAATTATCTCTTGGTTCATACCTGTAACATCATCCGTAGAGTTAGTGTTTAATATTTCAATTGCTCTTGGCTTTGTAGGATCTCGTCTTATATAACCTAATTTTTCTAGTTTATTTAGGTGTGAATGAACAGTTGATGTAGATTTTAATCCAACTGCAGAACAAATTTCTCTTACTGAAGGTGGATAACCTTTAGCTAATTGTTGTTCTTTTATAAATTCAAATATCATTGCCTGTTTATTTGTTAAATCTAAATACATAAAATCACTCATTTCCTATTTAGTATGTTAATAGTTATCTATAATAACTATCATATATATATATTGTATCACATAGAAGCTAATGACACAAACATTTGTTCTTGATTCTATATATTATATAATTAATCGTTATTTTTATCGTTAATTATATTTATTTCTTTATCTTCATCTAATAAATCTTTATTGTTTTCATCTATCCATTCAAAATTATTGACAATATCTCTTTTTATATTCTTTTTATGTGCAGCATATAGTTGTGTAGTAGTTACATTGTCATGATCTAATAATGTTTTTACATCATAAATAGAAAATCCAGATTGTATAAGAGAAGTGGCAGCAGTTGCTCTTAACTTATGTGGACTATAGCCATTATCCCTAGTTGTGTTCATACAGATGGAAGTATATTTCTTTACTAATTGTCTAATTGATTTTGGAGTAAGACGTTTTTTTTGTAAGGATAAAAAGAGAGCATCTTTAACTTCCTCATTTAATAACTCACTATTTGGTCTTTCGTGGTATATATAGTCCTTTACCACATACTCACAAGTTTTATTAATTGGCATCAAGACTTCTTTGCCTCGTTTTCTATAAATCTTAAATTCGCCTCTAGAAAAATTAAAAGAAGAAATATTTAATTCTCGAAGTTCATTTAATCTAAGACCATATGTAACAAATAAAGCTAAAATAGCCTTGTCCCTTAGTTTAGTTTTCTCCCAATAGATTAATTCCTTATCTGTTAATCCTTGGCCGCTTTCTACGGCGTCTAACATTTTAGCAACCTCATCTATGTCAAGTCTCTTTATGGCATCTGGCTGAGGCTTAGGAAGCTTTATAGGGTTAAAACCATCTGTAATGTTATTATCAAGTTGCTCATTTCTATATAAAAATTTAAATAGAGTAGAGATGGATGATTTTTTTCTAGCTAAAGCTCGGTTATTATTTTCGTAGATTAACGTAGTACTATTTCTTTCTCTATAATATCTAGGGCAATAATCTCCTAAAAATAAGTTAACATCTCTAGCTTTAATATTATTAAATTCTTCAAGTGTGATTTCTTCAGTTGATTTAGCATTTGATAATTCAGTTTCATTAACTATATAATCACAGAAAAAACATATATCTTCTAAGTAAGCAGATCTTGTAGAAACGGCTACAGAACCTTTTAGATATATGAAGTAGTCCTTCATAAAAGGAGGAAGCTTATTTTCGAAAGAGATACATTTTTCTATAAGTTCATGTTCCTTTAAAACTATGTTATTTGGTTTGTCTGATTTATTATTAATTTTTAATGTTTTTTTACTCATATAAAATACCACCTTAAAAACAATTATCTTAAATGAAAATACCATAAAAATGTGAGAGTTACAATAAAAAAATAATTAAATGATTATAAAAATAGCAAGAATATGGATTATAATAAAAATGACAAAAAAGAGTACTTTTATTAATAGTAATGGCTAACTATTCCCTAAATATACATTTAGAAACTAGTATAATATACCACTCTTTTTATAATAATAATGACTTTAATCAGAATTATGCTTATTATTTTATTTTGACTATATTTATTATTTAAACTTAGGCACTGGCACTTCTAGATATCTATATATAATGAACTTTTAACAAATATGGTTATTTGATTAAGGTTATATTTATAAAATAAATAATCTTCGAATTCTTTACTAATGCATATTTTAGTCATTTTTATTTATTTCAAAAAAATATAATCATGTAGATCTCCCACATGATTATATCTAAAACAATTCCATACTATCTAGGCTCTATAATTAACTTTATAGCAGTTTTTTGTTCGCCATCGATTTCTATATCAGTAAATGCAGGTACACAGATTAAATCAAGCCCGCTTGGAGCAACAAAACCTCTTGCTATAGCGATAGATTTTATTGCTTGATTTAATGCTCCTGCACCAATTGCTTGTATTTCTGCACTTCCCTTTTCCCTTAGTACCCCTGCTAGAGCTCCAGCTACAGAATTAGGATTAGACTTTGATGAAACTTTTAATACTTCCATTTCAATATCCTCCTTGATTTGTTTTAAAACAATTTTTAATTTCAATTTTTTTTACATGAATATTATGATAAAAATAATAATTTAAAGTACTAATAAATCTAACTTAGTATTTATTTCTATACATAATATATAAATACCTTTTTTTATAATGAAATAGTTTTTGCCGATTATGTAGTTATTTATTGATGCAATGTAGCTATATCAAATATAATATATTATAAAGGGGTTATAAAAATATATATTTGATATTTGAGGAGGAACTAAATGAAACTTTGTCATTTTAACTATTTTCTAAAAGAAAATGAAAAAATAACTTTTTTTACTGAGTGTAAATTAAAAAGTATTACTGCTTTTGATATACTAGATACAGAAGGCTTATTGTTAGCTTCTGATAGAAGGTTAATCTTTTGTAAATTGATTGGAGATCATCCTCATTTGCTACAGTCATATGAATATAAGTATATATCGTCTTGTTGTATAAAAGAAAACGGCGATGATATATATTTGTATATGAAATATAACGGAGATCCTATTAAAATAATGGGACTTGATAAACCTATATATGAGGATATCATTAATTTTATTTCTTCAGGTGACAAGGTTAACTATAATGCTCTTTAAATATATTACATAAACCATTATTATAAATAGTATAAAAATTATGCTTCATAATTTTTATACTATTTTTCGATTGTGTCTTCTCTTTTTAATTTAGAAACATAATCTTGAGATAAGCCTGTTACTTCTGTAATAAAATTAATATTTGCATTTTTATTTAATAGGTTGATTGCCATTTCTGTTTTTGTAGATAAAAGTTGATCGCTAGCATGTTTTGATTCTGTATTATCTTGATCTATATCAGTGTTTGCTACATATTTACTATTAAGCTTGAATCTGAAGTGTTTAAATGCATATGATAAGTCTTTAAGTAGCAATAATAAAGCTGGTATAATAAAATAAATACTGCACCCTAAAATACCTACTAATATAGTTAAGTAAAGTAAAACAGAATTAATTTTTGTTAATTCAATATTTATTATTTTTTTCTGACCCATATTTGGTATTGCTAAAAGTATAGCCATTATAAATGTTAAAAAACATAGTGGATATAATATGTAACTGGCCAATATGCCATTAAAACTGATTATATCGAAATTGCCGTCTAAATTGGAGTAGATTAGTAAATCACCTTTTAGATAACAATAGATACAGGAGACTATTCCTAGAATACCTCCGCAGGCTTGAGAATACCATTGATAAAATTTCATCTAACTATCCCCTTTTTAAAAAATATTAATATGTATATAAATGTATTTCTATATCTTAACTATAAAAGTATATGAAACAAAAATAAAAAATATCTTT
>NZ_JANKBY010000207.1:0-6425 GCF_024621905.1 Terrisporobacter muris | reverse complement strand
ATAGGAGCGGAAAAATCCTACTTAGAGTCGACTTTATTTTTTATAAGAAGTTTTAGCTCTATACTATCTTTATTAGCTTTTGGCAGTTGTTTAATTTCTTATAATAGATTAAAAAAAGATAGCATTTTTATTATTGCTTTAATGTATTTAGGATTATCTGTAGGAATAGCATTTGGACAGATAGATTTTCTTAGTTTTTATTATGAAGAATATACTTTATTTAGTTATATTACTGTATCTGCATCTATCTTTAGGATGATTTTATTAATAATAGCAATAATTCCTAAAAGTAAAATACAGACACTCATTGTAAAGAATAAGAAAATATCAATATTATTTGTAATTTTATACACTATAGTATTTGATGTGGTAGAAAAAAATATTAATTTTTTTCAATCTTTCCACAGTACAGACTTTTTTATAATATATAACTATTTTTTAATGGCAATTTATCTCATATCAGCTATAAGACTATTTATTTTAGGTATAAAAGAAAAAGAATATATATTTGTAGTATTGGCTTCTAGTATTTTTATGTTAGCTATTAAAGCAATTTATGCTGTACATGCAGTTAATACCACATCATTTTATGTAAAGTTAACATCAGTGTCTATTACATATACAATATTTTTAATAGTTATTGCAGGTTCTTTTATCGAGTTATATTTATATATAAATAGAACTAAAATACTAAATGACAATTTAAGTCTCTTTTATAATCTAGCAGATAATAATAAACATAGTTTTATGTGTATTTGTAATGAAGATGGAGATATACTATACGGGAATAAGAAGTTTATGGAATATTATGAAATATATTCACCAGAGGATGCGAAAAGATTAAAGTTATATTTTTCATTGTCAAGGAGTCGTATAGATAATAAGAATGAAATTATGGAAAGCTTAAATACTAAAGGAGTATGGAGAGGGATAATTAAAAATTTAGATGGAAATATGTCCATTGATTGCTCTCTTCAAGTTATAGAAACTTTAGGTGATAAAAAAGAGTATGCTGTAACTTATTTGGATATATCACAGGTAATAAATAAAGAATTAGAATTAGAGAAAATGAAGGTATATAATAAAGAAAAAACTGAATTTATGTCTAATATTTCTCATGAACTTAGGACACCAATTAATATTTTTTATTCCACTATACAGCTTTTAGATATTTCACTATTAAAATCAGAGAAAGACTTCAGAGAAGTATATGCAAAATATAAAAGAACTTTACATGTAAATTGTAAAAGAATGTTAAGACTAATTAATAATGTTGTTGATATATCAAAAATTGAAACGGGAATATTAAAAGGTAAGTTCGATTATTATAATCTAATTTCTATAGTAGAAGATGTAACTTTATCTGTTGTAAATTATGCTCATTTAAAGTCAATAAATATACAGTTTGATACAAATGAAGAAGAGTTTATAACAAAGTGCGATCCATCTATGATGGAAAGAGTATTGCTAAATTTACTTTCAAATGCAATAAAATTTACTCCAGAAAATAAAAATATTTACGTAAATATATATGTTAATGATGATTTTGCAGAAATAAATATAAAAGATGAAGGAATAGGCATATCTAAAAGTGATAAAGCTGCTATATTTGAAAGATTTGTTCAAGCAGATAAGTCATTGACTAGAGAAAATGAAGGTAGTGGAATTGGTTTAAGTATAGTAAAATCAATAATTGACCTTCATGGTGGATACATTAGCGTTGAAAGTGAAGTTGGTGAAGGGAGTACTTTTAAAATAATACTTCCAAATAGATATGATGGATATATTAACTATAAAATATATGATATAAATAATTATAATACTGAATTGGAACTATCAGATATATATGAAATATTAGTATAATAAAATCCCCAAATAGGGGATTTTTTATATGCATGGAAACTATATTGTTCTTAAATCTATGAAAAACTCGTGAAACTAAGTAATAACAACGAATATAATGTTTTTTGAGAAAAATAAATGATATAATAAATTCACAATATGATAATGATTATTATTTGTAATGATTAATAAGAATTAATACGGAAGACGATAAGGAGAAATTGACGTGAAAAAGATTAAAGAATTATCAGTGTTAACATTAGCACTTACAACATTCGGATTAATAGGTTGTTCATCTAATGAAGTAGAGCAACAATATACAGATACAAGAGTAGTTGAGACAATAAAAGGAGAAGTATAAATACCTGCTGATTCAAAAAGAATAGTAGATATATCAGGAAGTAGTGAAGAGTTATTATTACTAGGTCATACTGTAGTAGGGACAGCAAACGTAGATTCTTATGATACAGAAAATGTACCATCATATATGAAGGATTCATTAGGTAATACAAAAGTTGTTGGTCACTCAATGATGGAAACTATGGATATAGAAGCAATACTTGCAGCTGAACCAGATTTAATAATAATGGCGCCAAGACAAGAGGAAATATATGATGAGCTAAAAGAAATAGATCCAACAGTAATGCTAGAAGATAAGTCAAATGATTGGGAAGCTAAGTTAACAGATGTTGCTAAGTTATTTGGACAAGAATATGAAGTAAAAAATTGGTTAAATGCTTACTATGAAAAAGCTGAAAAATTAGGTAAGGAAATAAAAGAAGCTAATGGTGAAGATACTACTTACTTAACAGTTTTAGCTAGTTCAGGATCATTTATGGTATTTAGTGAAGGTGGAATAGGAACAGTTTTAAAAGAAGATATGAAATTACCACAACTAACTAATATGCCAAAGCAAGATAGTATAACTCTACCAACTGTTACTATGGAAGGTTTATCAGAAATAGATGCTGACCATACTTCTCTCAAGCTTACAATCCAATAGGAAGAGAATTAATATTAGAGTCTGTTAAGGACGCTGTTTAAAGTAGGTGGGGAGAAAATTTAATTTCCTCACCTACTTTAATTTGAGTCAAGATTGCATTATTAGTGCAATGAGCGAAGTAGAATTTTAAGCAATGGATTTGCCTGAAGCATAGCAAAGGCATATCATTGGCGTTATGAGCGAAGCGAATTTTATAAAGGAGGAGAAGTAATGGGCAAATATAAAAAGAAAAAAATAGCACTTTTAGTTATGATATTAGGACTTGTACTTCTAATAGGTGGAATAGCAGTATCTATATCTCTTGGTGCTAAAAATATAGATTTACAAACTATAATCAGTAGTATTTTTTCCGATGGAAATGATGTAAATATAAAAATAATTCGGGATGTGAGAATACCAAGGGTTCTAGCGGCTGCATTGGTAGGAGGTTTTTTATCCGTATCGGGAGCAATAATGCAAGGTATAACTAGAAACCCAATAACTGAACCATCAGTAATGGGGATTACCCAAGGGGCTACATTTATGATAGCACTAGCTTTAGTTTTATGAAGAATTAATCCAAACTTAGTTCTTGGAAGCTTTTCGCGTATGATATTTGCTTTTTTAGGAGCGAGTATAAGTGGATTATTTGTTTACTTTATAAGTTCAAGAGGTATTAGAAAAGTAGATCCAGTAAAATTAGCGTTAGCTGGAACTGCCATGGGAACTTTATTAATTTCTTTAGCAATGGGGATTTCAATGTATTTTAATTTGTCGCAAGAATTAAGTTTTTGGATAGCTGGAGGATTAACATCTACTAAATGGCAAGGAGTTAATCTACTTTTAATAATAGGTGGAATAGGTTTAGTAGCAGCTATGATAATGGCACCTAAAATAACAATTTTAAGTTTAGGTGAAGAAGTTGCTATAGGTTTAGGGCAAAGAACAAACTTAGTAAGATTTATTTCCTTAATAATAGTAATAGCACTTACTGGAGTATCAGTTTCAGTAGCTGGAAATATAGTATTTGTAGGACTTATAGTACCTCAAATAGTCAGAGGAGTCATAGGAGCAGATTACAAATATATAATACCATTATCCATGGTATTTGGTTCTGTTTTATTAGTATATAGTGATATTATGGCTAGAATGATTAACCAGCCTTATGAGACACCAATGGGATCTTTAACAGCACTATTTGGAGTTCCAATATTTATTTATCTTGTCAGAAAGGAAGGTTAATAAGTTATGAAGAATAAGAAATTTTTATTAGTTACAGGAATATTAATCACTTTAATATTAATAACTTTCCTAGTTAGTTTAAATATGGGTTCTTTATTAATATAGCCTTTAGATGTGATAAAAACTTTTATAGGGAAGGGTCTAAGGCCCATGAGATTGCTATTTTCAAATTAAGATTACCTAGAATTGTGATAGCTATATTAGTTGGAACGGCATTAGCTACAGCAGGAACAATTTTACAAGGTATTACTAAAAATGATTTAGCGGACTCAGGTATACTGGGAATAAACTCAGGTTCAGCGCTTTTTGTAGTAATCTATATTTACTTTATGAATGGAAATGTATATGACGGTGTATGTAATTTAACTATTTTCACAATGCCTATAGTAGCCTTAACTGGAGCCTTATTTGCAGCATTTTTAGTTTATATATTGGCCTGGAATAAGGGTATTAATCCATCTAGATTATTATTAATAGGTATAGGAGTTAGTATAGCTTTTACTTCATTACTCACAATTTTCCAACTTAAATTTACAACGTAAGAATTTAACAGAGTCATGGCCTGGACTTCTGGAAGTATATGGGGTTCTAATTAGAAGTATGTAATAGCAATTTTACCATTTATATTTATGGCTCTTACAGTTTATAAGTCTAGATATTTAGATGCTTTAAACTTAGGTGATGAAGTTGCTACAGGACTTGGTATAGAAGTAGAGAAAGAAAGACGAAAATTAATAATATATGCAGTTGTGTTATCAGGGGTAGCAACTTCTGTATCAGGAAGTATAGGATTTTTAGGACTTGTTGCTTCTCATATAGCAAGAAAATTAGTAGGACCTAAACACAATAAATTAATTCCTACTGCAGCTTTTATAGGTACTCTAATTTTATTAGTTGGGGATACCATAAGTAGAAATATAATAGCACCTATGGAAATTTAGATATAGTAAAGGACTTAAACTTAGAAATACCAAATGGCAAAATAACAACAATTATAGGTGTCAATGGTTGTGGTAAGTATAGTATTTTAAAAACTATTGCAAGAATACTAACACCTAAAAGTGGTGATATATTTATAAATGAAAAAAATATAAAGGAACAAGGTTCGAAGGATTTAGTTAAAACTATGGCTGTATTGCCTCAAAGTCCACAAGCACCAAAGGGACTTACAGTTGAAGAACTAATAGCTTACGGGAGATTTCCATATCAGAAAGGTTTTAGAAAATTTAAAGAAGATGACGAAGACATAGTAACTTGGGCGTTAGAAGTTACAGGAATAAAAGAGTTTAGAGATAGACCAATAGAAGCTTTATCTGGAGGCCGAAGGCAAAGAGCTTGGATAGCTATGGCTCTAGCTCAACAGACAGATATATTAGTGTTAGATGAGCCAACAACTTATTTAGATTTAGCTCATCAGCTGGAAGTATTAAATTTATTACAAGAATTGAATGAAAAACATAAGACAACAATTGTCATGGTTATACATGAATTAAATAATGCAGCAAGATTTGCACATCATATGATAGGAATCAAAAAAGGAAAGATAGCTTGTGGGGGAAGTGAGCATGAAGTTATGACTAAGGAAAACCTTAAAGAACTATTCAACATAGATGCGGAGATAGTGGAAGATCCTAGATGTAAAAAAACTGTATGTATAACTTATGATATGCTAGAATAGGAGATTAAATGGAAAATCAAGAAGCATTAAGAAATGGAAGTATAAGTAAACTATTGGTAAGATACTCAGTATCTGCAATACTTGCTATGATGGTTACTTCATTATACAACACTGTAGATAGAGCATTTATAGGATCTATGAAAAATGTAGGAGCTTTAGCTATATCAGGGCTTGGAATTACAATGCCACTGTTCACCATATTGGGAGCATTTTGTGTTGCCATAGCAGTAGGTGGAATTACTAATGTATCTATTAAATTAGGAGAAGGAAATAAAGAAGAAGCAGAAAAAGTAATGGGTAGTACTGTTGCTTTAGAATTGGTTGTGGGAATTATCATGGTTTTAGTAGGAATATTTTTCTTGGATAAAATACTTTATGCTTTTGGTGCAAGTGATCAGACCATAAAATATGCAAGAGATTATATGAGTATAATATTTGCTGGAGCATGGTTTAATTTACCTGGATTTGCACTTAATAGCTGTATAAGAAAAGAAGGTAATCCAAAGCTGGCTGCAAGAATGATGATAACTTCATGTATTCTTAATTTAATATTAGATCCAATATTTATTTTTGGATTTGATATGAGAATAAAAGGAGCTACTTTAGGTACGGTGATTTGTCAATTATTTATATTTATTTGGTCAACATATTATTTTACCTTAGGGAAATCAAACTTAAAAT
>NZ_JANKBY010000206.1:0-6469 GCF_024621905.1 Terrisporobacter muris | reverse complement strand
AATATTTTATATGGTATTTAATAAAATTATTTAAATGCTAAATTTTAGGAGGATTCTTATGCAAAAGGCAAAAATAATGGACGAAAAGGCAATAGGAAGAGCTATAACAAGAATAAGTCACGAAATTATTGAAAGAAACAAAGGGATAGAAAATCTAGTACTTATTGGTATTAAGACTAGAGGTGTTCCAGTTGCAAGTAGAATAGCAGATAAAATTGAGGCTATAGAAGGTCAAAGGATACAAATAGGAGAAATGGATATAACTCTATATAGAGATGATTTGAGTAAAAAACAAATTGATCCAGTTGTTAACTCAACAAAAATAGATTTTGATATTACAGATAAAACAGTAGTATTAGTTGATGATGTATTATATACAGGAAGAACGGTAAGATCGGCTTTGAATGCGCTTATGGATGTAGGAAGACCTAAAGCTATACAACTGGCAGTTTTAGTAGACAGAGGACACAGAGAACTACCTATTAGAGCAGATTATGTTGGTAAGAATGTACCAACATCAAGAAGCGAAATAATCTCAGTTAAATTAATTGAGTGTGATACAGAAGATTCAGTTAGTATAGAAGAATAGGTTAATTATAGTATTAAAATCTTAGGGGGAATTTAAATGAAAAAAGCCATTTTATCAATTCAACATTTGTTAGCAATGTTTGGAGCTACTGTATTAGTTCCATTGCTTACTGGATTTGATCCGTCAGTAGCAATATTCTGTGCAGGAGTTGGTACATTATTATTCCATAAATGTACAGACTTTAAAGTACCAGTATTCTTAGGGTCAAGTTTTGCATTTATATCAGTTATAAACCAAGTTACAGAAACCTTTAATGGAGACTTATCTTATGCCCAAGGGGGTATAATTGCAGCAGGTCTTATATATGTAATAATGTCAATGATAGTTAGAGTCGTTGGTCCGGAAAAAGTTAAAAAATATTTTCCACCACAAGTTACAGGAGCAATGATAATAGTAATAGGTTTAAATTTAATACCAACAGCTATAGATATGGCAATGAATAATATAATTGTTGCACTTATAACTTTAGGTGTTGCAGTAGGAATTAATCAATTTGCTAAAGGAAGTATTAGACAATTTAGTGTAATAATAGCTATATTTGTAGGTATAATAGTTAGTAAATTTGCTGGAATAACAGATTTTAGTGCAGTAAGTCAAGCAAGTTTCTTTTCAGTACCAAATTTCACAGCTCCAAAATTTTCTATTGAAGCTATAATAATTATAGCACCAGTAGTTTTAGCAGTGTTTATGGAGCATGTTGGAGACATAACTACTAATGGAGCAGTTGTTGGAAAGAACTTCTTAGAAGATCCAGGTCTTCATAAAACCTTGCTAGGAGACGGTATAGCAACTTTATTTGCAGGGTTTATGGGGGGACCAGCTAATACAACTTATGGAGAAAATACGGCATTACTTGCTATAACTAAAAACTATGACCCTAAGCTATTAAGACTTACGGCAGTATTTGCCATAGTAATATCATGTGTGGGTAAGTTTGGAGCATTCTTACAATCAATACCTACAGCAGTTATGGGTGGAATTAGTATTTATTTATTCTCTATGATTACTTTTATAGGGGTTAAAACTATAAGAGATAGTAAATGTTACAAAGAAAATGGAAATCTTTCAGTAATGATAATAATATTAGTAATAGGGCTTACTACATGTTATGTAAAACACTTTGCAGGAGTAGAGATAGGTATACCTATAGCTAGCAGTGCAAAATTAACAGGACTTAGTTTAGCGGCTTTAATAGGGATAATTGTTAATAGATTAATAAATCACAATGATTTCAAAAGGGAAGTTTCTACTCCTATTAGAGAACTTGCAAGTACAAAATAATAAATTTTAATGTTAAATCACAAATTATCTCTATATATAATTTGTGATTTTTTTTATACTTATATTAATATAATTTATAGAAGATTAAATTGGGGCGTGAATTGAATGAGGATATCAAGCGTAATAATCAATAATTACAAATCTATAGGAACTCAGAAGAATGCATTATTGTTAGAAGATGATGTTACTGCATTAATAGGTAAAAATGATAGTGGTAAAAGTAATGTGCTTGAAATCCTAGGAGCGATTTCTTTTAGTCACTATATACTGGAGGATTTTTATAAGTTTAATAATAGCTTTTTGGATGGTGAATTATCTTTAGTTGTGGAACTTAAATTTACTAACAATGAAATAAATTTATTAAAAGAGTATAAAAATATTCAAGACGATATTACTTATTTTTACTTTTCACAATATAGAGAGATTGAGTTCAAAGGAGGGTTTTCAAGATTATTTGATGAGGATATAGAATTAGTTAAATCTATTTCGTACTTGAAAAAAGAGTTAATGCTATACTTAGAAGAAAATTATTATGATAGCATGGATAGTGAATTTTTTTGTGAAGTAGTTAAATATATTAATTCAATGGAAAACATTAATAATACCATATGGATTAAGTATAAGAAAAGCCTTAATAAATTGTTATATATTCTAAATTCTTATGGTGAAGATTACCTTTGTATTAGTGAAGACGATAATTTTAATGACAATATGCAAGAAGAAAATAAATCTAATATGGCTTATGATGAAAATAGATATACACTTATTAGACATTTAGAAATTGTTAAAAGTAAAATAAGAAAAAAATATTCAATGTTACCCATACTTTATCACAGAAAAAGCGAAGAAGAATTACAAAATGAATATCAATTGGAGGAAGTAAAAAAACAAATAAAAGATAGACGAGGAGCTTTATATAAGTTTATATTAGCTAGTGAAATAAATACACAAGAATTTTTACTAGCTATGGAAAATGACGATGAAAATCAATTAGAAATTTGTAGAAATAAAATAAAAGAAAAAATTAAGTATAATATCCAAAAAAAATTTAATGAATTTTATTGTGAAGAAAATGTACAAATTAAAATATCCTTTAAAAAGGATTATATAAAAATTCTAGTGAAGACTAATGAAAATACTACAAATATAAATGAAAGAAGTAATGGCCTTAGATGGTATTTAAATTTATTTATAGATATTTTAGCTAATGATATAAAGGATACAAATGTAATCTATTTATTAGATGAGCCAGGTGTATATCTTCATGTGAATGCTCAAAGGGAATTGCTTAGATTATTTTATGACTTATGTAAAAATGATAATCAAGTTGTTTATTCTACACATTCTCCTTATATGATAGATTCAAATAATATTATAAATATAAGGGCCATAGAAAAAGATGAAAAAGGTCATACAAATATTTATAATACAGCTTATGATAATAAATTAAATAGTGTATCCAAAAGAGAAACTTTAAGCCCTCTAGTTCAGGCTATAGGTGCTGATTTAAGATTTAATATTGGACCACAAGGCGGCAAACTAAATATAGTGACAGAAGGTATAACTGACTATATGTATTATACGGCAATGTTATATTATTTTAATGTGCCAGAGGAAAAAATGCCATATATTATTCCCGCTGTTGGTGCAGGGAATATTAATGTAATAGTATCCATATTAATTGGCTGGGGATGTGATTTTAAAGTTATATTAGATTATGATAAAGCTGGTTTTGTAGAGTGTGAGAAGTTAATAGAAAACTTAAATTTAAAAATAAATGAAGATATATTCTTTGTAAATTGTAATGACACTTATAATAATAAAGATAAGGACATTTATAAATATGCCGAATTTGTGGAAACTCTTATTAGTGAGGAGGATAAAGGAAAATTTAGTATTAATTATGTAGATAATAAAACTATGGCAGCTAAAGAGTTCTATGACAAGGTAAAATGTAAATCAGTAAACTTAAGTGATAAGACAGTAAACAATTTTAAAAAGTTGTTTAAGATTATGAATGTTATATAGTGAAATAATAAAAAGGGCTTAAAATAAGCCCTTTTTATTATTTGCATTTTATACTTTCTATACCACTGTATAAACTATATATTTTTTGTCCATCAACTATTCTATAAGCTCTAATTTTAAAATAGTACGTTTTACCTTTAGTTAAATTGACTTTAGTAAAACTTGTATTTGTAGTTGTACCGATAGAGTTGAAAGTTCCATTTTTAGAAGTTGACATACGTACTTCGTAACCAGTAGCTCTTTTACTTATGTTTGTCCAACTTACTTTTATGGATTTTGATTTAGTTGAGTTTAAAATTACACTTGGTTGTAATGGTCTAGTTGTAGCTTTTAATCTTGAAGAGTAGTCACTATAACGATTACTTCCATTTAAATATTTAAAAGCTTTTACTTTATAATAATAATTAGTTGCTGATACTAAATTACTGTGTTTATAAGAAGTTGTGGTATTATTATTTATAGTCTTTACTAACTTATAAGTGTCTGTATTTGTATCAAGTCTATATATTCTATATCCATCAGCATTTTTTACTTTATCCCAAGATAACTCTAAAGATGTCGCATTTCTAGTTTTTAAATTAAGATTAGAAACAGTCTTCACTTTAGTAGATTCAGCGAATGAATTTGAAATAAAACCGTTATAAGCATTTCCGTCCACAGTTTTATAACCTCTTACTTTATATTTATAAACAGTTGCATCGGTTAAGTTGCTATCTGTGAATGAAGTAGTTGAAGCACCTTTTATTGTTTTTAGATATTCATAGTCTTCAGATTTTGAATCATACTTATATATTTTATAACCAGTGACATCATCAAGTTTATTCCAAGATAATGTAAGAGAATTTGTAGTTTTCTTTGATAAGGAAACTTTTGAAATTTTCTTAGGTATTATTTTAAAAGTAATAGTTTTTTCTCCTGTATAATTACCGGTTCCTTTTATTAATATTTTTGCAGTACCTACAGATATATTATTGGAATAAGTAACGGTATAATCTTTATTTAAACTTAATGTTTTACCGTTGACTTTAACAGTAACACTTGGCTTAATTGCAGAACCAGTATATGACTTAGAACTAATTTCACTAACGGACGCTGATGACAAGTTTATTTTACTTGTAGTAGGAGCTACAATTTTAAAAGTAATAGTTTTTTCTCCTACATAATTACCGATTCCCTTTATTAATATTTTTGCAGTACCTATAGAAATATTATTGGAATAAGTAACAGTATAGTCTTCGTTTTCCTTTAAAATCTTATTATTAAGTGTAACCGTAAAACTTGGCTCTATCGCACTTCCTGTATATGTTTTTGAACTGATTTCACTTACTGAAGATGAAGATAAGTCAATTTTATTACTTGATGTTTGATTATTTGTTGGTTTTAAATAAGTATAATTCATATCAAAATATGCAGGTTCACTTGATGTACCAATGCCATTTATAGTACCTTTGTCTGTATATTGCCACATCATATATGGTCTATTATATGTACATGCAGAAGAATATTGTGCAATCCATAAGTTATTGGCAAATAACATATCTTCGTAAAAATATTTGTCACCAAAGTCTTTATTTGTATATATACCAGTTATGTATCCTGCATTTTTTATAGCAGTTAAAAATTCATCTGCCATTTTTGATGATAAATCCTTTGTAATTGTTATACCTAATTTTTTAGCATAATCTACACTATCATACTCAAAGTCATAAAACACTGGATAAGTTATTTTATCTCTATAAGGAGCGATAGTTTCTAAACATTTAGCAGCCTCTTCTTTTGCTTTAGTTACTGAAGTAGCATAACTAAACCAATAGACACCAATTTTTAAACCGGCATCACTTGCACCCTGGATATAAGATTCAAACTGCGGATCTACAGTAGCATTTCCAAATCCACCTCTTATTATTACATAATCGATTCCATCTGCTTTTACCTTTTTCCAGTCTATAGTACCATTCCACTTACTCACATCAATTCCTTTTTCTATAGGGCTTAAGGTAATGTAAGAAGCTGATACATACCCTGTTAGATTATCATATGATATTTTATACCAATTATTATCTCTACCTAATATTTCTACATTTTCACCATTATTTAATGTTCCTACAATACTATAAGATGTTGAAGGTCCACTTCTTACATTCAGCTTATTTGCAGTGACTTTTCCGAATCCTATAGAACTAGCTTTAGTTAAAGTCTTGGTTTCTAAATCTGGTAATTCGCTTTGAAGTGAGTATGTAGAAAGAACATCCCCCATGCTACGATGTGGATTAACTTCTGGGTCAGGTTGTATAGTAGAATCTTGATTGTCTATAGACTTGCTACTTATATAAGTATCCTCGCTGATTGTTGTATTTATCTCTTCGCAGTTACTTACAAGTACCATGTTTTGAAAAATCATAGCAGTTGAAAGTGATACAGCAAGAAATGATCTTGTTATTTTTTTCATAAATTCCCCCTATACAAGATGATATTTTGTTTTTAAATTTTTATTTATCTATTTATGACGGTACTTATCGTTAATAGATAAATTTGGATAAAATGTACTGCACATAATTAAAATATATAATA
>NZ_JANKBY010000205.1:0-6491 GCF_024621905.1 Terrisporobacter muris | reverse complement strand
TTATATTCTTCTTCTGTTTTTGGAACTGTTATTTCTCCATCTTGTAATTTTTTCATTTGTTCATTAACATAATCTAATACATCTTGTGAAACTAAATTTTTAGTAGTATCTGGTATACCTACTGCATTTTCCTCTAAACCATATACTGTTTCTGTTCCACCTTCAAATTTTCCATTAACAAAATCTTTTACTGTTTCAAATATTCCAACATCAACTCTTTTTATAGCTGAAGTTAAAACATTATCAACTGCTAAATCACTTTGATCTCTATCTACACCTATTCCATATTTTCCAGCTTCTTTTATAGCTTCTATAGCACCTGTTCCAACATCTCCACCTGCTATAAATATTACATCTGCTTTATTAGACATCATTTGATTAGCTATAGCTTTTCCTTTTGCTTGATCTGTAAAAGAGTTTGCATATTGTGACTGTATTTCACAGTCAGGGTTTGCTGTTTTTACACCAGCCATATATCCATATTTAAAAGTATCTATAACTGAAAGTTGCATTCCACCTATAAATCCTACATTATTTGTTTCACTCATTTTAGCAGCTATTAAACCTACTAAGTAAGCTGATTGTTCTGCATTAAATAATACTGATTTCACATTTGAAGGTATTTCTTCATATGTTTCATCTACCATTAAGAATTTTTGCTCCGGATAATCCTTTGCAGCAGTTTCTATTGTTTGTGATAATTTAGAACCTACCCCTACAATTAAATCCACTTCTTCATCAACTAGTGTTTCAACATTTGTTGCATAATCTGCATCTTGCTTTGATTCTAAATATTTAACCTCTACACCTAGTTCTTTTTTAGCTCTTTGTAAACCTTCCCATGCCGATTGATTAAATGATTGATCATTTACCCCTGCAACATCTGTTATCATAGCAACTGTATACTTATCCTTTTGGCTTCCTTCATTCTCTGATTTTCCAGCACATCCAGTTAAAAATGATGTTGATATAATTCCTGCCATTGCAAGTGTTACTATTTTTTTAAATTTCATTTTGTCTTTACCTCACTGTCTTAAAATATTACCTAATGACACTTGTATGTTTACATATTATTTATAACTTTTTTTACAGTTATTTGTGCTAATAAAAAATCCCTTTACCCAAAAAAGATAAAAGGATGCCTACACACTAAAATCAATAAAATATGTAACTATTCTTTTTAGCCTCTCGGGACTATTTTAAAGTATCAATATTTAATTCTTAAGGTAGTATAATATAATTTATATATATTGTCAATATTATTCATTTTCATTTTTTACATTTTATTAATTATTATAAGTACTTATTATTTCTATATAAAAAGAACCTAGCACTTTATTTAGCACTAAGTTCCTAATTTACTTTATCTTATTTTTGTAGTAATTCAAAGTATCCTGATGGATGGAAGAAATATATTGATCCATTATCTTTATCTACTAAGTAAGCCATATCAGTTTCTAAATTTGGTAAAAATACATATCCTCTTATTCCTTTTTCTTTTATTGCTTCAAAAGTATTTTCATCACCTTGGTATGTATAAGTAAAATCAGATTTTTCAACGTCTTTTATATATTTATTTAAAACTGCTTCAGCTTCTGATTTTGTCATTCCTATTTGAACTTCTTCTTTTTCTTTATCTTTATCATCTTTTACAACTGTTTCATCAGCTGGTTTAGTAGATTCTTCTTTTTTACTTTCTTCTTTCTTATCATCTACTTTTATTTCTTCTTTTGAAGGTTGTTTATTTTCTACAACTGTAGTTTCAACTTTAACTGGTTTAGTAGTATTTTCGCTTTGTGTTGTTTTATCTTCAGTATCTTTTATAACTTGTGTATTTTCAGTATTTGTCGCTTGCTCAACTTTTACTGGTTTTACATTTTCTTGTCCATCTTTTTGTGAGATTGCATTTGTAATCGGAGTTATTAATAATGCTCCACTTAATAATAATGTTATAGCTATAATTCCTTTTTTCATTTTTCAACACTTCCTCATAATTTATTTTAAGATTTCTTAGTTTTTATTTTTTCTTTTATTTATACTATTATAATATCATTACCCCTTGAAAAATTACAGTTACACCCTTGTTACTTTGGATTACAAAATAGTAACATAGATAATTACAAGAATGTTACCATTTTTCAATATTTTGTGGGAAATGCTACAAAAAAACAGAGTCCTTTGTTGAACTCTGTTTTTTATTATATACAAACTTATTTATTTAATTTAAGGTAAGTTTCTAAACCTTCTTTTAAAATTGTTGCTGCCTTAAATAAATCTTTAGTATTCAATACATATGCCAGCCTTATTTCGTCAACTCCCAGGCCTGGTGTTTGATAAAATCCTTCAGCTGGACAAGGCATTACAGTTTCGCCATTTATATCAAAATCACTTAATAACCATTTAGTAAAATGATCTGCATCTTTTACAGGCAATTTTGCAACTATATAAAAAGCACCACTAGGTTTTTTACAAATTACTCCTGGAACTTTTATAAGTTCATTATAGAGTACATCTCTTCTTTGTCTATATTCTTCATTAACTTCTTTTAAGTATGAATTATCTGTTTTATAAAGCTCTATAGCTCCCAATTGCTCTAAAGTAGGCACAGATAATCTTGCTTGACATAGCTTCAGTATTCCTTCCATGAAAGGCTTATTTTTAGAAGCTAATGAACCTATTCTTGCACCACAAGCACTATATCTTTTAGAAACAGAATCAACAATTATTACTCTGTCTTTTACTTTGTCGAGAGTACCTATACTAACATACTCACCTTCATAAACAAATTCTCTATAAACTTCATCAGCTATTATCCATAAATTGTGTTCAACTGCTATATCTGCTACCATTTCTAATTCTTCTTTTGTATAAACTACACCTGTTGGATTACCTGGATTAGAAAATAGTATAGCCTTAGTTTTATCATTAATTTTTGATACTATTTCTTCTTTACCTGGTAAATGGAATCCATTTTCAGCTAAAGTCGTAATAGGGTTAATATTTACTCCTACAGATTTTGAGAAGTTAAAATAATTTGAGTAAAAAGGTTCAGGAACTAATACATTATCACCTTCATCGCAAATAGTAAGCATGGTAAATAATAAAGCTTCACTACCACCATTTGTAATCAAAATCTCATCATTTTTAAAGTCTAAATTATAATTTGTGTAATACTTTCTTATGGCTTCAATAAGTTCTGGCAAACCTTCTGATAATGCATATTCCAAAACTTCACCTTTATATTCTCTTATAGCTTTTAAGAAGCCTTCTGGCGTTATTATATCTGGTTGACCTATATTTAGATGATAAACTTTTTTACCCTGATTTTTTGCTTTTGCAGCAAAAGTTAATAATTCCATTATGGTTGATGGTGGAACTGATTGTATTCTTTTTGAAATATTCATAAAATGTCCTCCTAACTTACTTCTTCAAACTTAGAATTTCCATATGTAGCGAATAATATTTTGTAAATAATGATATAAATATTATTTACAAAATATAAAAAGCTAAGAATATGTCATTTACACATTCTTAGCTTTCTTTTATAAATTTTTTTCAAATTTTTCTATATTCATTTCTAAATTTTTTATTATAAATTCAATACAATTATCATCAAAAGGTGAGATTAAATTACCTGTTTTAACTATTTGTAAAAAAGACTCTGTTCCTCCTACTTTACAAATTCTCAAATAATCTTCCCATCCATTTTCTTTATTCTCCTCCATCTTCTTAAGGAATTGGAATGCGCAAATTTGTGCTAATACGTAGTCAATATAATAAAATGGATCTTTAAATATATGTCCTTGTTTAAAGAACCAACAACCTTTTTCTAGTATTTTATTGTCATCATAATCCCTATGTGGAAGATATTTTTTCTCTAAGTCTCTCCATACTGCTTTTCTTTCAGCTTTACTCATGTAAGGATTATCATATATAATATGTTGAAACTCATCTACTACAACACCATAAGGTAAGAATTTTATAGCTGAAGTTAAATGTGCAAATTTATATTTATCAGTATCCTCTTTAAAAAAAATATCCATCCAAGGATAAGTTATAAATTCCATACTCATAGAGTGAATTTCACAACTATCTAAAGTTGGGAAATTTATTTCTTGCATGTCTATATATCTAGACATAAATAATTGGAATGCATGACCTGCCTCATGAGTTAATACATCCATATCTTCGCTAGTTCTATTAAAGTTAGAGAAAATAAAAGGTGCTTTGTAATCTGGAATATATGTACAATATCCTCCAGCAGATTTATTATGTTTAGTTTCTAAATCCATAAGGTCGTTTTCCAGCATAAAATCAAAGAACTCTTTTGTCTCTGTTGATAACTCATTGTACATTTTTATACCATTTTCTATTATGTAAGATGAATCTCCCTTAATAGTGGCATTTCCATCTAAAAATTCTAAGTTCTCGTCAATATAAGTTAATTTATCTAAGCTTAATCTTTTAGCTTGTTTTTCATATAATTTATTGCAAAGAGGCACTATATATTCTAGTACTTGTTTTCTCAATTTAACTACCATTTCTGGATTGTAATCCGTTCTATCCATTCTTATATAACCCAGTTCAGTAAAATTATTGAAGCCTAATTTTTTAGCCATATCATGTCTTACTTTTACTAAGTTATCATAAATTTCGTCAAATTCTTCTTCATGTATTTCAAAGTAGTTGTAATAAGCTTTAGATGACTCTTCTCTCTCTTTTCTATCTTGAGATAACATATATTTATAAAGTCCAGATAAATTCAATTCCTCATTGTTAAAATTAATCTTTGCTGAGGCTAATAATTTTGTATATCTAGACATTAATTTATTTTCTTCTTGTAAGTCAGGTATTATCTCTGGAGAAAAAGATTTTAAAGAGTATTCACATATTTTATAAAACTGTTCACTAAAATCATTTATTATATTTTCTTTAAATTTAGAGTTAACAATTACTTTATAAAAATCTGAATTTAACTCTGTATAAAGAGGCCCATACTCATCCCAGTACTGCGTTTCTTTTTCATAAAACTCATCTGCCGTATTTATACTATTTCTGATTGAAGCTAAAGTAGACATAGTTTCAATGTGCTTTCTAGTATTATTTAATTCCATTATATATGTATGTTGATCTTTATAATTATCAGCAGTTTTTATTTTATTTACTAAATCTAAAAATGATTTTTTTATTTCTCCATAATTAGGTCTTTCATATTTATAATCTTGAAATTTCATTTATTACCTCCTAATTTTTACAATAAATATAATTTATCATATACAAAGTTATTTTACAAAATTTTTCCCTTATATTTCTTCTAATAAAAATTGAATGTATTCTTCTTATCTCGTAATCTTTCTAGCTAAAGTAGCAGTCCAAACACCAACCATTGTAACTCCTAGCAACATTTCCACACATGAAAATAATACACTATAGCCTATTGGGAAAATATCTCCATATCCCACAGTTGTAAACGTAACTAAACTAAAGTAAAAGCAATCTATTAAATCCATATACATTAGTTTCCTAGGCAAATAAGATAATATATTTAAATTATAATGTATTATCCTTTCATTAACACAAAGACCTGAAAACATATATATAATTGAAAATATTAATACAATTTCTAAAGATGATATTAGGGCAAATGTTGGCCTTTCACCATACCCACATGAGTAATAAAAAATATTTGATTTTACTTTCTCCAATCCTTTTAAAGATTTTCTTTCTGCACATTTTGCAAGGTAGTAATATTCTCCTGCGTAATTAAATAACCTATTTTTCTCAAATACAGCAGATATACTTTTGTATGCCTTAAATATATTTTCATATTCATTTTTATCTTTTTTATTTAACTTTAATAAATCTATAAACGTATTTTCATCTACTTTACTTATAAACTCATCTTCAAAACTTAGTAGATTTATATCCGTTCTTATAGTTTTCATGGATTTTAGATCACAATCAGAAAAAATTATACTATCAATAAAACATTGATTAAAAATACTATTTCTAATACTACTTAAAGAAATCTTAACTTCTGTAAATTTAACACTCTCAAATACTATATTTTTCATATTGGTTTTATAAAAGTTACACCTTTCAAATACACAATTTTCTTTAAATAAGACTATTATTTTTTCTTCATCTTCAAAATTACAATGTGAAAACTGTACATTGTTAAATTTACAGTTTTCAAATATACTACCAAAAAAAGTACAGTTTTCAAACTTAATATTATTAAAATTGCAGTCAATAAACTTATTGTAATCTATTTTTTTATTAGATATATTTTTGTATATATGTTTTGAATCAAGACTTTTTGTTCCTATAGTTTTATTTTCAACATGAGTAAATAGATATTTTACTTCATCAATATCAAGGACCTCTTTATTCTCACCATATATTTCACTTATCTTGTACTTATTATCATCTCTATAACCTATCTTCAGATCATTTAGTTTATCATTACTTTTCATGCATCTTCTTTCTAG
>NZ_JANKBY010000204.1:0-6533 GCF_024621905.1 Terrisporobacter muris | reverse complement strand
GTGCTTTAAACTATAAAATTATTGGTGGAATATACTCGGATTTATGTAAAAGCAAAAATATATGATAAATATTTTAAACTTTATCAACATATAAAAAGGCAATAAGTATGAAAACTTATTACCTTTCTGTTACTATTTTTTTAATTTTACTATCATTTCTTCTGTTGGAGTAACGTAAATTGTATTATTAGTTTCGTAAATAACCATACCAGGTTTTGATCCACTAGGTTTTTTAACATGTTTTTTCATAGTATAGTCTACAGGAACTTGAGAAGACATTCTTCCTTTGCTATAAAAAGCAGCAAGCATAGCAGCTTGATATAAAGTCTCATTAGGAACTTCTTTTCCTGCGCATTTAATAATAACGTGAGAACCTGGAATATTCTTAGTATGCATCCAAATATCTTCTGGGTCTGCAATTCTTAATGTTAAATAATCATTTTGCTTATTATTTTTACCTACTAAAATTGTAAATCCATCAGAAGATATAAATTGATTAGGCTTTGTAGTAATATCTAAATCTTTTTTAGCTTTGTATCTATAAGGGGCCTTGGAATACCCTAGTCGAATTAACTCATCTTTAATATCTGTTAGCTCTTCTAAATTTTCGCAGTTTTCAATACCTAACATAATATTTTCTAAATACTCAATTTCCTCGTTACAAATAGAAATTTGAGATGTTAATTCTATTTTTGCAGTTTTTAATTTATTGTACTTTTTAAAATACTTTTGAGCATTTTCAGAAGGTGTTAAGTTTTTATTTAAAGGTATAATAATATTTGAATAATTTTCATCATAGAAGTTTGCAACTTCCACATTTTCCATACCTTTTTCTATCATATATATATATGAAGTAAGTAATTCACCTTTAATTTTGAATTCATCAGCATTGTCAGCATCTCTTAACTCTTTTTCTATTTTCTTTTGTTTATGATAAAGTCGATCTAATTTAATAGAAATACTTTTTCTCAAATCGGATGTCCTTTGATGAACTCTGTCTTTGAAGTCTTTAGTTTTATAGTAGTCTTCAATAATTTGAGAAATAGATTGTTTTTTTATAAACTTATTTCCATCTAAAAAACTAAGGTTAATGCAACTAAAATCAATGACTTTATCTATACTTTCATCTATAACTATGCAAGGGTCATATTCATCATTTTTTATTTTAGTAAATAAATCAGAGAAAGCTCTATATAAAGTGGATAACTCATCACGAGTTTTGTCATCGGAATAGTCATCAGTAGTTAAGTTAGCTCTATGACAAATTTCTTTAGCTACAGATGGACTTATTCCTAAAAATTTAGAGTAGATACCTTTGTATATAGGACCATTAAATTCTCTTAAAGTATTAATAAAACTTTTAATTGAAATACCTTTTATAGGGTTAACTTTATTCTGAGCTGGTGGAAACTCATAAGTCATATTGGGAAGTAACTGACGAACTCTACTGACGCTAGGCGGAATCCTTTTTATAGAATCTATTATTTTGTTATTTTGAGTTAAAATTATATTACTATGTCTACCCATTATTTCAATATAAATATCTTTTGTTGTTTTTTCTTTTAATTCATCAAAAGATTCCACACTGATTTTTATTATTCTTTCAAAATCAACTTGAGAAATATCTGTAATTATACCACCTTGTATGTATTTTCTAAATAGCATGCAAAACATAGGTGCTTTAATTGGATTTTCTTTTTTATATTCATTGGCTATATAAACTCTAGGGTTTGATGCACTAGAACTTAATACTAATTTGAAGTTTTCTTTGTTGTTTCTTATAAATAAAACTAATTCATCATTTTCTGGTTGATGAATTTTGTCAACTTTACCACCCACAAGCTTTGTATGAAGCTCAGAGGCTAAGTTATGAACTACTAAACCATCTAATGCCATAATATTCTCCTTTCAGACATAGGTAATAAACTTATTATTACATATTATAACCAAGATGTGAATAGTGGGAACATAATCTTTTACATAAATATGCAAATGAAATAAAATTATAAAAATGACCACTATACAACCATAATCAAAATGATATAAGTCTTAATATTTATTTTTTACTGATAATATTGTATAATACTAAGTTAGAACTGTTTGTATAAAAAGGGGCGATATGAATGGAGTTTTGGAAGTTACAAGGAATAGGTAATGATTTTATAGCAATTGATGGTAGAAATGATGATATAGTAAATAATAACTATGGGGAATTAGCAAAGAAAGTTTGTCATAGAAGGTTTTCAGTAGGAGCAGATGGATTATTAGTTGTGAAAAATAGTGATGTAGCAGATGTTGAAATGGTATATTATAATGCTGATGGAAGTCGAGCATCCATGTGTGGAAATGGACTTAGATGTTTTGCAAAGTTCGTTTATGACAATAATATAGTTAAAAAAGAAGAATTTGATGTTTATACTTTAGATGGAATAAAAAAAATAAAAGTTAATCTTAAAGAAAATAAATTGGACACAATTAAGGTTAATATGGGTAAAGGAAGTTTAAAATCTACTGATATACCTGTTAATAGCGAAAAAGAAATTTTTATAAATGAAAACATTCAAATTTTAGATAAAGAATTTACTGTTAGCTCAATGTTAATGGGTGTTCCACACACTGTCATATTTGTAGATAATATAAATATGGAAGATATACATAAATATGGTCCAATAATTGAAAAAAGTGAAATTTTTTCACAAAATACTAATGTAAATTTTGTTAAGGTTTTGAATGATTCGAATATATTAGTCAGAACTTGGGAAAGAGGTTGTGGGTATACTTTAGGATGTGGAACCGGTATGACAGCCGCAGTTATTATAAGCAATTATTTAGGTAAGGTAAGTAAAAGTGTAAATGTTACTTCTGAAGGCGGAAGTATAAAAATAGATTTAGTTAATGATGAAGTTTACATGAGTGGAAGAGCACAAAAAATATGCGAAGGAAATTTGGAGGTATAAATAATATGGCTATAAGCATGACTGGTTTTGGTAGAGGTGAATTTAAAAATGATAATTATCATTTTTTAGTAGAATGTAAAACAATAAATCACAAATATTGTGATATAAATGTTCGTCTACCAAGAAAGATATCTTTTTTAGAAGATAAAATAAGAAATTATGTTAAAAATTTTGTAAAAAGAGGAAGGGTAGATTTATATATAAAGCTTGACTTAGTTGGCTCTGAGGATGTAAACTTAAAGTTCGATGATAAATTAGCAGATCAATATGTAAAGATTCTAAAAGAAATAAAAGAAAAGTTTGATTTACAAGATGACATAAGTGTAATGAGCGTAGCTAAGTTTCCTGACATAGTAAAATGTGAGGAAAAAGAAGAAGATGAAGATTTATACTGGAGTATGTTAAAGGAAGCACTAGACATTACTTTAGAAAAACTTGCTCTAATGAGACAAGAAGAAGGTAAAAAGCTTGCTGAAGACACATTAAAAAGATGTGATATATTAAGTGATTTATTAGACCAAATAGAAAGACACTCAGAAACAGTTGTAGATGAATACAAAGAAAAGTTATATAGTAGAATTAATGAAATATTAGAAAATCCAAGTATAATAGATGAAAATAGATTGGCACAGGAAGTTGCCATATTTGCAGATAAAAGCTCTATAACAGAAGAAATTGTAAGATTTAGAAGCCATATTGAACAACTTAAAAATACTGTTGTAAAAAATGATTCTATAGGTAGAAAAATAGACTTTTTAATTCAGGAAATGAACAGAGAAGTTAATACAACAGGTTCAAAATCATCTAATATAAATATAACTAACTTAGTAGTAGAAGTTAAAAGTGAATTAGAAAAAATTAGAGAACAGATACAAAACATTGAATAGTATTAAGTATGATAAATACTATGAAAATGTATAATACTAATAGATAAGTTGAAAGGATGAAATATTAATGGTTATAAATAAGAAAGGTCTTTTATTAGTTGTATCGGGGCCATCTGGAGCAGGAAAAGGCACAATTTGTAAAGTATTAATGAATAGAAATAATGATTTAAAACTTTCTGTATCAGCAACAACTAGGCAACCCAGAACTGGTGAAGTTGAAGGGGTAAATTACTTCTTCTTAACACATGAAAAGTTCAACGATATGATAAGTAAAAATGAGTTTTTAGAATATGCTCAAACTTATAGTAATTTCTATGGAACACCAAAAGGACCAGTTATGGAGTGCTTAGAAAAAGGTCAAGATGTTGTTCTTGAAATAGAAATGCAAGGAGCAAGACAAGTAAAGCAAATCTATCCAGATGCAATTTTGATATTTGTTTTACCGCCAACTCTTAGTGAACTACAAAGTAGATTATCTTCTAGAGGAACAGAAACTGAGGAGCAAATGCAAGAAAGATTAAGCTGTGCTTTTGAAGAAATCAAGCAAATTAAAGATTATAACTATTTTATTTTCAACGAAACTAATAGAGAAGTTGAAGCTGCAATAGAAATAGAAAATATTATAAGTGCTGAAAAAAATAAAGCTACAAGATATGAAGAAGAAATAATAAGAAAATTTAAGGAGGAATTATAAAATGAAACCATCTATAAATGAAGTATTAGCAAAAATAGACAACAGATATTACTTAGTAGGAACAGTAGCTAAAAGAGCTAGAGAAATAGTTGATGGAAGTGAGTCTTATGTAGAAAGTAAAATTAACAAAGGTAAGCCAGTAATGTTAGCTACTGAAGAAATATCAGAAGGAAAAATAACTTACAGATTACTAACTGAAGAAGAAATAGAAATAGCAGAAGCATTACATGCAGAAGAACAAAGTAAATTAATCGAGGAGTAAGATTATGTTAAAAGATAAAACTGTAGTAATTGGTGTTAGTGGTGGAATAGCAGTATACAAAGTATGTGATGTTGTAAGTAGACTAAAAAAACTAAATGCAAATGTTCACATAATTATGACTAAGAGTGCAACTGAATTTGTCACACCTCTAACTTTTCAATCATTAAGTCAAAATTATGTAGTAAATGATATGTTTGAAGAACCAAAAACTTGGGATGTTGAACATATATCTTTAGCAAAAAAAGCGGATGTATTTTTAATTGCACCAGCAACAGCAAATGTAATTGGAAAAGTTGCAAATGGTATATGTGATGATATGTTGACAACTACAGTTATGGCAACTACAGGGAAAGTACTTATAGCACCTGCTATGAATACGAATATGTATAAAAATCCTATTCTTCAAAGAAACATTAATATATTAAAAGAGTTAGGTTATAATTTTGTAAACCCAGAAAGTGGTAGACTTGCTTGTGGAGACATAGGAGAAGGAAAACTTGCTTCGCCAGAAATTATTGTTAATACAGTAATAGATTTATTAAACAATAGAGATAAAGATTTACAAGGAAAAAAAATAATGATAACTGCTGGTCCTACGGTGGAAAGTATCGATCCAGTAAGATATTTAACGAATAGATCTACAGGAAAAATGGGATATGCTATTGCAAAAATGGCAGCTGATAGAGGAGCAGATGTAACTTTAGTTAGTGGTCCAACAAATATAACTCCACCAGCTAATTTAAAAAAACTAATAAAAATTCAATCTGCGGAAGAAATGTATAGTGCAATTATAGATAACTTTGATGAGAATCAAGTAATAATAAAAAGTGCAGCTGTTGCAGATTATAAACCTAAGACTTATAGTGATAAAAAAATTAAAAAAAGCAATGATGATTTAGTTATAGAATTAGATAGAAATAAGGATATAGCCTATGAATTAGGAAAAATTAAAAAAGATAAAATTTTAGTAGGATTTGCTGCTGAAACTAATGACCTTATTGAAAATGCCAAAGGTAAAGTTAATAAGAAAAATTTAGACTTTATTGTTGCCAATGATTTAACTGAAGAAGGGGCAGGCTTTGGCACTGATACAAATATTGTAAAAATAATTGACAAAGAAGGCAACATAAGTAAATATCCTCAAATGAAAAAGGATGAAGTTGCAAATGTCATATTAGATAAAGTAAAATCATTATTAGAAAAGTAAGCATCTATTTATAGATGCTTATATTTTTAAGTAATAGATTTGTCACTTTTAATATGAGAGAAGCGAATTTTAAGGAGCAATCTATGTATAGTGAAAAATACGCAAAAGTTATAGTGAAAAATAACAGCATTTATACAGATAACTTGTTTACATATAAAATACCAGATTTTTTATTGGAAGATATTCAAGTAGGACATAGAGTTTTAGTTCCTTTTGGAAGGAGTAATAAACCTATAGAAGCCTATATATTTTTGATTGCCAATAAAGTAGAAGATAATATAGAGTTTAAAGAATTATTTGATATTCTTGATGAGCATCCTATTTTTAAAGAGGAAGATATAAATTTAATTCATTGGATAAAAAATAGATATTTATGTACCTATATGGATTGTATATCTTTATTACATCCTAAGGGATATAAGGTAGAGAGTTTTAAAGAAATAAGTTTATCGAAAGAAATTAAAAATTTAGATGCTAATAGTTTATACATGAAAATAGATAGCTTAAGTAAAAACAAACAATTTGT
>NZ_JANKBY010000203.1:0-6587 GCF_024621905.1 Terrisporobacter muris | reverse complement strand
AATAACCAGTTTAAATATATAGTTAATTGTAGTAATGATGATTTATTTTTTCAAGTAAAATAAATTTAATTGATATTACAATTGAAAACTAACTATTTTCTAATAGATAAAAAATATATAAGAACTATCAAGAAGAAAAATAAAATTGTGATACACTTATATCAATAAGTTAAAAATGGGGTGAATAAAGTGAATAATACATACGATGTGGTAATAATTGGAGGGGGAGTAGTCGGAAGCTCCATTGCAAGGGAACTTTCTAAATATAAATTAAGAACCTGTGTACTGGAAAAGGAATTGGATGTATGCTTAGAAACTAGTGGAAGAAATTCGGGTGTTTTACATGCAGGGTTTAATAATAAAGTAGGATCTTTAATGGCAAAGTTTTGTGTGGAAGGGAATCAAAATTTTGATGAAGTTGCAAAAGAACTTGATATTCCTTTTAAAAGAACTGGAAAATTAGTAGTTGGTTTTACAGAAGAAGATAAAGAAAAATTAATAAAAATGAAAGAGCAAGGAGAAGCAAATGGTGTTGTAGGATTGGAAATTATAAATAATGAAAAAATTAAGAAATTATCACCATTTATTGAGGGAAACTTTGCATTATATTCTCCAAGCACAGGAATTTTAAATCCTTTTATTTATACTATTGCCATGGCAGAAAATGCAGTACAAAATGGAGTGAATTATTTTCTAGACAATGAAGTATTAGAGGTAAGAATGGATTTAAATAAAGATGAAAATATTTATGAAATAAAAACGAATAAAGGCATTTATAAATCACGATGGATAATAAACTCTGCAGGGCTTAATAGTGACAAAGTAGGAAAAATGTTAGGAATAGAAGAATACACAATATATCCATGTAGAGGAGAATATTTTATATTAGACCAAAAAGTAGGACAGTTTTTAAATATGCCAGCATATCCAGTACCTAATCCAAAAGAAGGAGGTTTAGGGATACATTTAACACCTTCCATAGATGGTAATGTTTTTATTGGACCAAGCAGCGAGTATATAGATGAAAAAGATGATTATTCTGTAACTAAAAATGTTATGGATTTATTAATAAAAGACGGAGGAAGAATTTTTCCTCATATTAAAAAAGAACATTTCATAAGAAACTTCTCAGGAATTAGACCTAAGTTAGTAGGAAAAGACCAAGGTGGATATGATGATTTTAAAATAGAATTAAGAGAAGACGTTCCGAATGTAATAAATTTAGTTGGAATTGAATCACCAGGACTTACAAGTGCAGTACCTATTGCAAAATATGTAGTAAGTTTGCTATCACAAAAAGAAACTCTTAAAGAAAATCCACATTTTAATAAATATAGAAAAGGAATTATAAGTTTCAAAGATCAACCTTTAGAAATAAAAAGAAAATTAATTGAAGAAGATGAAAACTACGGAGAAGTAATCTGTAGATGTGAAACCATAACAAAGGCTGAAATATTAGCAGCTATTAATAACCCTTTGGGAGTTGAGACGGTTACAGGAATAAAGTATAGAACTCGTGCTATGATGGGGAGATGTCAAGGTGGATATTGCCAAACTAGAATAACAAAATTGATAAAAGAAGAAAAAGATAAGAAAGAAGAAGAAATCCTATACTCTAGAAAAAATTCAAATATGTTTGTAGGGAAGGTGAGAGGATAATGGTTATACAAAAAGATGTAATAATAATTGGGGGAGGTCCAGCAGGCCTGGCTGCAGCTGTAAAATTAAAAGAATGCGGAATTGAAGATATAGTAATAATTGAAAGAGAGAAAAAGCTAGGAGGAATACTTAGACAATGTATTCATGACGGCTTTGGGTTAACTAGATTTAAAGAAACTTTAAGTGGACCAGAATATGCTCAAAGATTTATAGATGAAGTAAATAAGAAAAACATTGAATATATAACGGAAACTACAGTAATAGATTTAACTAATGATAAAAAAATAATTGCAGTAAATAAAAATGGACTCTTAGAGTATGAGGCTAAAGCTGTTATTTTAACTATGGGATGTAGAGAAAGAACTAGAGGAGCTATAAGTATTCCAGGTAGTAGACCAGCAGGGATATATACTGCAGGAGTTGCTCAATCTTATATAAATTTACAAAATACTATGGTAGGTAAAAAAGTAATTATATTAGGATCTGGGGATATAGGTTTAATAATGGCAAGACGTATGACTTTAGAAGGGGCAAAGGTAGAAGCTGTATTCGAGATACTTCCTTATGCCAGTGGACTTCCTAGAAATATCCAGCAATGTTTAAATGATTATAATATTCCACTATATTTAAGTCATACAGTGACTAAGATAAGAGGAAAATCTAGAATAGAAGGAATAAGTGTAAGTGAAGTAGATGAAAACATGCAAGTGGTTGAAGGTACAGAAAAAGACTATGATTGTGACACTCTAATACTATCAGTGGGGTTAATTCCGGAAAATGAATTATCTTTAAAGGCTGAAGTTGAATTAGATAATGATACAAAAGGACCTATTGTAAATGAAAATTATGAAACAAGTGTGGATGGCATTTTTGTTGCAGGAAATGTTCTTCATGTTCATGATTTAGTTGATTTTGTTTCCTTGGAAGGTGAAAGGTTGGCAAAGGCAGTATCAAATTATATAAATAATAACAAGTTTTCAAAGTGTGAAATAAATATAGAAAAAGATAGTAATATAGGTCATACAATACCTCAAAAAATTAGTGGAGAAAATGATTTTGTTTTATCTTTGAGAGTTAGAAAACCTATTAAAAATGCTGTAATAGAAATATTACAAGATGATAATATTATAAAATCTATGAAAATGAAAAAAGCTATCCCAGCAGAAATGATTCAAATGGAAATTAATAAGGATTATATAAAATCTAAGTCAGATTTAAAGGTGGTGGTAAAATGAAAAAAATATTTACTTGTATAATATGCCCAAATGGTTGCGAAGTAGAGGTAGAGTTGAAAAATAATATAATTGACAATATTGAAGGAGCAACTTGCAAAAAAGGAAAAGAATATGTAATCCAGGAAATAAGTAATCCTCAAAGAAATATAGCAACTTCAGTAAAAGTTTTAAATGGGGATTTAGATATAGTAAGTGTTAGATTAAATAAAAGTATATCTAAGAGTATGATATTTGATGTGATGAAAGAGATTAAGACTTTGGAAGTAAAAGCCCCAGTGAAAATTGGAGATATAATTAAATCTAATATTTTAAATTTAGATGTGGATGTTATAGCAACTAAAAATATAGATTCAATATAGACAAAATAAACCTCCTAGGAATATTAAATAAATATTTTAGGAGGTTATTTATTTGACGTTAGAATTTAATTTATAAAGTAGGTAGATTATTATATTCCTTTTTATTTTAATTTACTTCTCTTTGCAACTAGAAATATTAAATATTATAAAAAATATTTTCTAGAATAGTGCTTAAGTGAATAAAATTAATAGAGGTGATTAAAGTGAAATAGTAAAAGAGATTTTTAATCAAAGCATTTGCAAACTAATATTTTGATATAAAGGAGATAGAATATGAAAGCGTCATGGGAAAATTATAAAAGTTCAATAATTCTTCTAGGCTCTATAATAATAGGGGGAGTTATTGGAGGCTTTTTGGGAGAGCAGGCTACCATATTTAAGCCTGTAGGAGAATTATTCTTAAACTTATTATTTATGACATTAGTTCCTTTAGTATTTTTTAGTGTTGCTTCAGCCATAGCAAATATGGGAGAAATTAAGAGATTAGGAAATATTTTAAAGAGTATTATTATAGTATTTTTAGTTACAGCGATTATATCAGGAATAATAACTTTAGTAGGAGTTTTAATATTCAATCCGACAAAAGGATTAAATTCACAGATGTTTGAAAGTTTAATGCAAACAGCTGAAGTAACAACTGCTGAACAGGCTGGAGTATTGCAACAGTTGGTTAACACTGTTACAGTACCTGATTTTTATAACTTACTATCAAAATCAAACATGCTTCAATTAATACTGTTCTCGATAGTATTTGGAATTGCCACTGCAATGGTGGGAGAGAAGGGAAAAATTATAGCAAGTTTCTTACAAGCTGGATCTGATGTTATGATGAAAATAATTGATTTAGTTATGAAGGTAGCGCCATTAGGTCTTGGGTGTTATTTTGCTTCAATAGTTGGTGAATTAGGACCACAAATAATATCAGGATATGCAAGATCTTTTGTACTATATTTAATTTTAACAGTTATCTTCTATTTTGGATTGTTTTCTATGTATGCTTTTATAGCTGGAGGAAAAGATGGAGTAAAAATTTATTGGGCAAATATAATTCCACCAACAGTTACCTCTTTAGCTACATGTTCTAGTGCAGCATCGATACCTGTAAACTTAGATGCATCTAAAAAGATGAATGTTCCAAATGATATAGCAGAAACGGTTATACCACTTGGGGCTAATATCCATAAGGATGGATCGGTAATAGGGGGAGTATTAAAAGTTACTTTCTTATTTGGAATATTTGGTTACAATATGACAAGTATATCATCTATTATCTCAATAATAGCAGTAGCATTTTTAGTAGGTACAGTTATGGGGGCTATTCCAGGTGGTGGTATGATAGCAGAAATGTTAATAATTACTATATTTGGATTCTCAATAGAGTTTTTACCTATCATAGCTGTTATAACTACTATAATAGATGCTCCAGCTACAGTACTAAATACAACTTCAAACACAGTATGTTCTATGCTGGTAGCTAGGTTAGTAGAAGGTAAAGACTGGATAAAAAATAGTTTGAAATCACAAGTATAAAAGAATAGTTATTATATATTAAAAAAGGTGTCTCTTTCAATGAAATAAAAATCATTAGGAGGTACCTTTTTTATAATTAAAATAAATAAGAGGTTTGAGTTATTAAATATTTCATATTATAATGATATAATGTTTATTTAATTTGTTTTATAATAAAAGTAAATAATATATTAAAAAATCATGTGAAACTAGAGGTATAACAAAATGAAAAGTGTAATTACAATAGCTTATAATAATTTAGATAAATCCATAGAAACAAAAAATATGTTGGTAGAAAAACTTAATAGAGCAGGATTTCAAGTTAGTGAGAAATTAGAGGAAAATACTGAACTTATAATATCTATAGGAGGAGATGGTTCCCTTTTACAAACTATACATAAGTTTAACTTTGCGCAAATACCAGTTATAGCTATAAACACTGGACATTTAGGATTCTTTGCAGAGATTTCTCCAGATAAAATAGATGGATTTATTCAATCATACATAAATAAAGAATATTTTATACAACAGCTTTATCCACTGGAAGCTAAAATATGTACAAAGGAAAGGTGCATAAAAATAAGTGCAGTAAATGAAATTGTAATAAAAAATATTCAATCAAGGACAGTTCACTTAGATTTACAAGTAGATGGAATGAAGATAGAGCATTTTAGTGGAGATGGTATGCTAATATCAACACCTATTGGCTCGACAGCATACAATTATTCTGCAGGGGGAAGTATAGTTGATCCAAAACTTGACTTATTTCAGTTAACCCCTATAGCACCTATGAATACAAATGCTTATAGATCATTTACTTCAAGTATTATATTACCAACAACATCAGTCATATCAATAAGTCCAGAATTTGATTTTGAAGATTCGATACTAATTGTTATAGATGGTAAACAATACAAGTATACTCAAATTGAAGAAGTAAAAATTTATAAATCTAATTATAAATTAAATTTATTGAGATTAAATGGATATGAATTTTGGAATAGAGTTGCAGAAAAATTTTTATAAAGAAAGAATACTATTTTGTAATAAGTTTTGTTAATTTAATAATTATATTAAATTATCCCATAAATTAAGTGAATGTTAATTTATGGGGTAATGTTTATATATTTTAAGTTAATCTAAATCTTGTATATTCATTTTATCTATTTCATGTTTTTTCTTATATTTGTTACGATAAGTATAGTAAATTGCTATTAGAATAACAGTAGGCACATTATAAGCTATAAATACAATTGATATTCCTATAAATATAGAAACATCAAGTGTTAATGCATTTAAAAGATAAATTAATGATATTAAAATTGATATTACAAAATTTATACCAGGAAGTATTAATCCTAGTTTTTTATTTTCTTTAGTAGATAAAAATATTTGTAAAAAAAATATTCCGACTAATATTCCTACAAAGATGATGCTATTTGATACTAATAAAATTGGTCCCATATTATTTTTCCACATCCTTTATTTTTTTATATTCATTGATTAAAAGCTTTGCAGTTTCAAAATCTAATTTGCCCTTAAGAGCTAATTGCTTAATGAGCGAAATATATGGCTCACTAGGGGTTTTATCATTTAATTCAATTTTTTGGATAAGTCTATCAAGTCTAAGCCTCACAGTAGGATAAGTAACATTATAAATACCTGCTACTTCCTTAAGGGATCCTGAAGCTAATATAAATTTTTTTATAAAATTTATATCTTCATCATCCAAATTTTCTAGCCATTTTGGAATATTATTCATAATTACCTCCGTTAAAAAGAAAAAAAGTTTAATAATATTAAAGCATACTTTAATTATATTCAG
>NZ_JANKBY010000202.1:0-6608 GCF_024621905.1 Terrisporobacter muris | reverse complement strand
GTGTTTTTTATTATTATTTATATTTCCTATTAATTCAAAAAAATAAACTGCTTAAAGCAGTTTATTTTTCATTAATTTTTATTAATTTAACACTTCACTATTTTCATTATTTGACTGTGCATCTGCACTTGTTTCAACCTTTTCATTATTTGACTGCACATCTGTACTTGTTTCCGTATTTTCCTCTACATTTTCAGTTGGTAGTTGTTCAACTGGTTTCTCTTCAGTTGGTTTTTGAATATTTTCTTCTTGTTTTGTTTCTTCATTTTTCTTATTATTGTAAATTATCTCTGATTCTAACTTGTTCATATCTTCTTTTGATGATTTTTTGGCATTTTCTTTTCTTTGTAGAGCTTCTTTTTCAGCGGTTTGTTGTAATTTTTCTAGCTCATCCTTTTTATTTACTGATTCTCTTTTAATTTTTTTAGAACCATTATTTATATTTACAATAGAGTCCAATTCTTTTATTGCCTTATCATAATCATGATTTTTTTCATATTTTTCTGCACTTTGCATTTTTCTAGCTTGCATATACATCGCTCTGGCTGATTCATTTTCTGGGTCTGCATCCAAAACTTGAGATAATAAAGTTAAAGCTTCATCATATTGATGACTTTCAAGCTTTTCTTGTCCTCTAATCAAAGAACTATCTTTAGATAATTTACTACATCCACCTATTAAGGCTGCTATTAAAACTAACATTAACAATAATTTCTTTTTCATGAAAACCCTCCCTGTTGTATAATATAGTTTATCATAAACCCTAAATTTCCACATTATAAAATTTCATATATTTATATTTAGATATTAAGAATTATTTATGCATAAATCTAAATATACTTACAATGAAAAATTTGCTTCGCTCATATCGCCAAAATTGAGAAGCATATCGTCAACGATATATCCTCGTTACCACTTTAAGCCACTGTGTGGCCGCTATAAAATTTTAGGAAACGACCTTGCTCAAAAAACAACTTTTTTACATCTCAATATTTATTGGTATTACTTAATTACATAAGTTATTCACAGATTTGAGAACAGTATAATTTCCTGATATATAAAAAAGTTCTTTACTTTTTAATATAGTAAAGAACTTTTTTCATTTTATAATTCTAAAGACAGTAACTCTTCGTAACTTTGTCTTTTACATATTAATTTGTCATTTCCTTTATTCACAAATACCACTGGGTTTTTAGGTATTTTGTTATAGTTTGATGCCATCGAGTATCCATAAGCACCTGTAGATGTTGTTATTAATATATCCTTACTTTCTATATCTAAAATGCTCGTATTTGATATTAGTATATCTCCACTTTCACAACATTTACCGGCAATAGTTACCTTATGCGATGATTTTTCGCTATTCATTTTGTTTACAATAGCACATTCATATCCTGCTTGATATAAAGACGGTCTTATATTATCTGTCATTCCACCATCCACACTAACATAAGTTCTTACATCTTTTATCTCCTTAATTGAACCAATTGAGTATAAAGTGCTTCCCGCATTAGCAACTAAAGATCTTCCTGGCTCTAATATAAGAGTTGGCATATCTATATTTATTTCTTTGCATTTTTCATTGCATTTATTTATAATACCTTCACAAAACTCCTTGATGCTTTTTGGCTTATCACTTTCTGTATAATAAACTCCTATACCTCCACCAAAATCTACTTCTTTAATTTCTATATCATAATCTTCCTTTAATTTTTTTACTAAGTTAAACATAACATCAACTTCTTCTTCATAAGGTTCTACATCAAATATTTGTGAGCCTATATGAGCGTGAATCCCAATTAATTTTACATTTTTATATTTTTTTAATCTTTCTACTGCCATATAAAAATCACCATTTGTCAAAGCAAATCCAAACTTAGAATCTATCTGACCAGTTTTAATGTATTTATGTGTATGGGCATCTATACCAGGTGTTACTCTAAAGTATATGTCTTGAATCATGTTTTTTTCTTCACAAAGACTTTCCAATATATCCAACTCGTAGAAATTATCAACTACAAACACACCTACACCTAAATCAACACCCATCTTAATTTCATCTATTGTTTTGTTATTTCCATGAAATAATATTTTCTTCATAGGAAAATTGGCTTTATATGCTGTATATAACTCTCCACCAGATACTACATCTAAATAAAGTCCCTCTTCATCTATTAAAGTACACATATACTTTGGTAAAAAAGCTTTCCCTGCATATGCAATTTTATTATTATTTTCCTTAACTTTAAAGTATTTATTATATTCTCTACAGTTATTTCTTATTAACTCTTCATCAAATACATAAAGAGGTGTATCATATTTTTTTGCTAAATCCACAGTATTTACCCCACCTATATATAAGGTATTATCTCTTATTCCCATTGTCCCATGAAGTTTCATAGTATCCTCCTGTTTTATAAGTTAAATTCTTTAGCTATTTCTCTTATTGCCACTTCTTTAGAAGATGAGTTAATAGCACATGTGATTCTTATTTCTGATGTTGTTATTAATTTTACAGCTATGTTATTATCACTAAATATCTTAAATACTTTTGATGCAACACCACTAGTATTTTTCATTCCTAAACCTACTAAAGAGAACTTTGTTATACCTTCATCTATAATTATGTTTTCACTAGGTACAAAACATCCAACGATTTCTTTACATTCCCTTAAATCATCCTTTGGTATGGTAAATGATACATTTACTTTTTTATTAAAAGGTGCTGTTTGGCTTATCATATCAACACTAACTCCACCTACTGCAATCTTTTCAAATAACTTTGAAACATCTTCCATTTTTATATCTACTATTGTTATAGCTGCATCATCGTCACAAGTTGCAAGTCCTGTAATAACTTTATCCTCTAACTTCATTTCTTTGCTCCCCCTTATATATGTTCCTTCAATATCACTGCAAGATAAGCCTACATATAACTCTACATCATACTTTTGAGCTAATTCCACACTTCTTGAGTGCATTACTTGAGCACCTAAACTTGCAAGTTCTAACATTTCCTCATATTCTATCTCTTTTATTTTTTTTGCTTCACTGTATTTTCTTGGATCTGTAAAATAAATACCATCCACATCAGTATATATTTCACATATACCATCTAATTTCACTGCCAAAGCCACAGCAGAAGTGTCGGATCCTCCCCTTCCTAATGTTGTTATATCCCCCTCATCATTTAATCCTTGGAATCCTGTTACTATTACAATTTTACCACTATCTAAACTTTCATTTATTTTACTTACATCAATATCATCTATTAATGATTTACCATGAAGTCCACTAGTTTTTATATTTAATTGATAAGCATTATAACTTACAGCTTCACATCCTAATGAATTCAAACTCATTGACAATAAAGATGCAGATATCATCTCTCCAGTGGACATTAAAACATCCAGTTCCCTTTTATCTGGAGATTTTGTTATATCCTTTGCCATACTTATAAAATCATCTGTTGTATCTCCCATTGCTGAAACTACAACCACAATTTTAGGATTTTTCTTTTTTCTTTCTATTAATTTACTTGCTATAAGCTTAATTTTTTCAGTACTAGATACAGAACTACCACCATATTTTTGAACAACTACTTTGCTCACTATCATCCCCCCTTAAATTATGTACTCCTCTTTATGAAAAATTCGCTTCACTCATGTCGCCAACGATATATCTTCGTGCCCCTTCAGATGCATCCGTTGCTCCATTTAAATAGGTTGGAATTTATAATTTATCCACACATCAGATAAATTATAAACTCCTTTAATATAAAAAAATAAACGCCCAAAGGTATACTTTGGACGTTTAAAATAGCCATAGTAAACCTTGTAGCTCAACACTTATAGAAAAATCCGTTTTGCTCATATAACCAACAGACGTGAAAACAGGTCTATTGTTATATTTGCTTCTACGAATAAAAGTGACAGCCTTATACATATTTTGCATAAGTCCAGATAATTCATATGCCTATAAATTACCTTCGGCCATAATTCCTTTCCCAACATATAATTGCTCGCCAGCTATATATTAGTACTATTAAGTACAGCACCTCTACCTTAGGTTTTTATAAATTTTATTAATAATATATTAATAGCATAACAAACTTTAAGATGCAACTAAAATCATAAAACTATTTACATATTTTACAAATAATTAAATAATTTATTCAATGATGTATCTAAAAAATGTATATGCTCATTCATATTATACTTATTATGCTTTTGTTCTTTAGAAGATATAACAATAACTTTTGGTACCATAAAAAATGGTATAGTTGAGTTATCGATATCATAAATAATATTATCATACTTTGAGCATTTAAGATTTTCATCTAGTTCGATATCTATTAATACTTGTAGTCTTTGTCTACTCGGGTTTATATATTCAATAAATATATCATAAGTCTGATCCCCTACTTTTGCATTTCTATAAAACCTAACTGTTTCATACCCTGCACTATTTAATCTAATTGCTATTTCAGAGCCTAACAACATCTTTGTCAGACTGTTTCCCTTTGTAATGTTACTCCCATTTAAATAATATACATATGAATTATCTTTAAAATTTGTATAGTTTATATTACATGGAAACTTTCTCAAAGTATAATCATTACACATTTTTCTTAAAGTTCTTTTTAGGGATTTTTTGCTACTTCTTTTTTTATTATTAAATACTTTTCCCACTTGATTTTCTGTGACACATCTCACTCTACTAACTAGATACAAAATATCTTTTTCTAATCCCACCATAGTCAATCTCCTTGAAGCTAATTTTACCAAGTTGTACTATATTATATTAAAATCATGTAATAAAATTTACACAAAAAAAGGAAGATTTAAAATTTCTTCCTTTTCTTAGCTATTTTATACTATTCAGTTTTTTCTTTATTTTCTATATTTTTACTCTTATCTTCTTTATTCGAAACTTTTTCTATTTTTCCTATATTATTATTATCAAATTCAGCTATATTTATTATACTTGAATCTGTTTTATCATAAGATATACTTACCTTATCTCCTACCATAGTTATAGGTAGCTCTGTAGATACTTTTGATGTTCCTGTAAATATCAATTGATTATTATCTTTTAATGTAATGTAATATGTAGTATTACCGCTTTTTACATCTTGATTTATTCTTGATACAGTACCTTCTATCTTTTGTAAGTCTTCATTTTTATCTAAGCTTATATCATTACCTTCTGATTCTAATACTTCTTTATAGTTTTTATAAGCATCTTCTTTTGTTTCTCCAAGACCTATAATACTATAGTCCTCAACAGATACAAATGCAACCATTTTTACTAATCCAGCCTTATCTTTTAATCCTAAAACATAAGTTGGCTTTCCAAGTATATTGTACATAACTGGGAATGTGGCTTGGTACTCTTTTTCTTGTACCTTACCCTCTGCAGTTGTCATAGCTGCAGTTTCTGTAGCTCCCGTTTGCATATATAATTTAGATTCTTTTGTTCTAGAATCTACTAGCATAAATCCTACAGTAGATTCATCTGACCCTGAAGAAGTTATTCCTGTATACCAATATGATCTTCCATCGTTTCCATAAACAAGAGATGTACCCTCTGAAGGAAGTAATACACCTTCTTCTGATATTACAGAGTTTAAAAATCCATTAACGTATAATCCCCAGTCTTTTATTTGCTGAACTATAAAGTTTTCTGGTTGAATTCTATCTACCCACTTAGGAGTATCTTCTATTGAATAAACTTTAACTTCCCCACTTTGCGCATCAACAACAGCTGTTCCAACAGCATTTGCTCCACCATATCCAATACTATGTTCATATAAACTTACTACCCAGTACGGATTACCTTCATCATCAATCTCAAAATTAAATTCAGTCATACCATAGTTTACTACACCATTTAAATAGATATGTCTATGTAAATCTTGTAAGAAGTATGCTTCCTCTTGGTATACTATTTTAATTTGTTTTCCATTAATATTTTGTACTAGTCTTACGTCTTGAGGGTTTGTTGCAGATACCATTATATATCCATTAGTACCATCAAGGTTAGTTATCCATTTTACTATATCTCTATGTACAAGAGGCGCAACCCAATATAGTTCACCCTTTACACTTTGTATTGAATACTCACCAACTTTAGATATACTTCCTATTGCCGGTATTTCCCCAACCTTTTTTTCTCCTAATTTCACTGCCATATCTTTATCTACTATTCTTATTTTGTCAACACTTACTGGACTTACATCCTCTGTAAAAACACTTTCTTCCACTTTACCAAGTAAGTTTCTGTAAGAGCTAGCTCTAAATATTGGAGATGTTACAAAGAATGGAATCACAATAACTATAATTAATAAAAGTGCTGCAATTACAAAGTTATTTTTTGCCATTTTTGATGTTTTTTCTCCTCTATCAAACATCATGTCAAGAATCCCCGCTAAAACAAAAAATAGAACAAGTGTTGTAAATCCTGATGTGAAGTCAAACCTTAATACAGGAAGTTTCACAAATGAATAAATAGCCACAATTAATAATGCAATACCATATGATTTAAATATTTTTTTCATTTTTTCTCCTTTCAATTAAACCTGTTATTACTATTATAACCTTATTTTT